>JAGNUG010000037.1 GCA_017987115.1 Flavobacteriales bacterium
GTGATCTACCAACGCAACAGCCATGTGTTCTCGGTGCAGGTGCGCAATGGCTTCATTGATGATCCGCTCAAGGGTGGCTCCGTGCAAGGCGATTGGTCCTTCACCATCAGCGGGCACCTGAAGGCGCGCTTGCAGGTGTTCCATGGCTATGGCGAAAGCCTGATCGACTACAACCACAAGCAGACCACCGTGGGCTTAGGGGTGTCGCTATTGGATTGGTTGTGACTGCCACTGGACGGCGCACGAGGCCATTGCAAAGGTTCGGAGTACACGGACCTGTGTAGGCGGAACCGCCGCAGGCTTTTCATCTTCGCGACCCTGTGTTCTTATTGCTGCTGCATAGCATACCTGTCGTCACCTAACCAACCATTCCGCGTTCATCGCTCCACCGATCGCACCTGATCTTTTTCCCTTCGTTCACGGCGACGAACCTTTCCCGCCTATCTTGTTCCTTTAGTGGGTTCCTTGATGCAACGGCCTCATTGAGGTACGGGCATTGCTAGCAAGAAGTTGAATCATATACATGAAGAACAAAAGGATCCTGCTCGGATTGAGCATTCTGGGCGCGGTAATGGTGCTGCTTTATGTGGGCCTGCCACGCTATGCAGCTTTTCGGATCCGAGCGGCCATTGCGCCGTACGTTGCGTCCACGGACTCCCTGGACCTCACCATCGATCTTTTCGACGGACATGTTGCGCTTTACAACGCCACTGTTCAGGTTCCGGCAGATCAACAAGCACACACTCCTGCGGTGAATTGCTTGGTGGATACGTTGTCCATTGATGGTCTTTCTGTTTTTCAATTCGTGTTCAAGGGCGCCATTGTAGCAGATAAGGTGTTGCTACGTGCAAGGGATATTGGTGTTGATATCGACCGGACCGATTCCACTTCCACAACGCATGAGCGAGAAAAGAAACGAACCAAAAAGCGCGATGTAAGGGTAGGCGAATTGGACCTGCAATTGGTGGAACTCGCATGCAATGTGTTGGGTGAGGACACCATGCAATTGTCCATGGATTCCGTTGTGTTCGCCGGAACGGATTTCGAGCTAGCTCATAGAGGCGGTAGGATACAACCTCATGTTACCATATCGTCCGTAGTTCTAAGTGGTAATGAATTGCTTACGGGTACCGGTTATAGGGCATTGGTGGAACGGGTCGCTGCACGGAAAAATGGTGCGGAACTGATCGTGAGCAATGCCACATTCAGACCCCTCATGGAAATGAAGGAATTCAGTAACACGCTGGCGTATGAAACCGATGTGTTCGATGTGGCTGTTGATACTGTTTCTGTTACCGGGTTCGATCTGGAACGTTGGTTCGTGGATGGTTCGTTCCAGGTGAACGCGGTCCGCGTCGCCCGAACGGAGATCACGGTGTTGCGCGATAAGACCATACAAGATGGACCCGTTGTAATAAAGCCTTTGTTAGGAACACTGGTCAGGAAAATGCCGCTGGGTAGCAATGTGGAGCGCGTTACTATCAAAGACCTCACTGCGGTGTACCACGAACGAGCGGACAGGGAACGCGGGTATGCGATCATGCCCTTCAACCACATAAAAGGGGAAGTGACGTTAGCCCAATATAGCACCACTGGTCCTAGGCTTATGGTGCTGGATGCAACGTGTACCACCTTCGGCGATGCGGATCTTCGCTTGCATTTGGAAACGAATGTGAACGATACCACGGACAAGTTCAAGATCAATGCATCCATGGGCGTAATGCCGTTCCAAGTGCTTAACATGGCCATGGGGCCACTTGCCGATGTTACCGCTACACAAGGAACAATTGATACGCTGATCTACGTGCTCGATGCTGATGACCGGTTCGCTTCTGGTTCGGTGTATATCGCATACCGTGATCTGAAATTGACAACAAGTGGAACAGCCAAAGCGGATCTGAAGGAGAAGTTCGTCAACGCGTTGCTCAATGCGGTAGTACATCAAAAGGGGCGTAATGCGAAAGGTGAACCGCGCAACGGCAATTTCACCATGGACCGAAGAAGGGACCGTGCCATTTTCAATTACCTCTGGTCCGGGCTACGGGAAGGTGTTAAGGAAGTGCTGTTGCCAAAAGTCATTACCAAGTGATCCGTTGGGATGTGGATCTTATGGTATGTGCAGCACATCGGGACGTGTGGAAGCAAGGTCCGGGTTACGCAGTTGGAATTGTTCCAATGCATTCCACCTGAACAGCGACGGTGCACCGGGTACAACTTGCGGATAAAAGCCAAGAGAAAGTTGAAAGGTGTTGAAGATCAGATTCTCATTGCGGATCATAATTCCTAGTCCTAATGCAGGTTGGATCGGTCTGGTGAACAAGGGTTCTTGTTCATAGCCCAAGGTGCCAACTCCAATTTGGAACACAGGTGCGAAGCGGAATCCTATAATGTTCCAAGGTGCATAGAATACAGTTTCGAGCTTCAGGATGGTTTTCCAATCACCGGTCCAACTATCCGGTTCAAATCCAAGTAATTGTTGTCCGTTAAGGTCCACTCCTCCATTTCTCCTTGGAGAGATGGCCTTAGCAAAGACAAGTCGTGCGAATTGCCGTAGCCGCCACTTTCCAATGGCCATTGAGGCCGTGAAGTATCGTGCGTCCACTACTAAGAGTCCATCACTCCAGCCGATGCGGGGGTGGTACCCTCCAAGACCGCACATTACGCTTAAGTATCCATTGTTGTTACCGAGATAGCGTGCACGCGTGGCGCGGATCGCCAAGTAGGATTCGAAGTGGTGTTCCGGCCCCCAGCGCCCGCCGGTGGTTCCTGTTATTAGGAGCCCTTCTGCAACATCTTCCGAATAGCCGAACCGGTACAGGTATTTTTCTTTGGAGTATTGCCGAACGCTGATCGCTGCGGATATCAGTGCGATCCGCGTTTCGATGAACAACGTATCCAATGTAGGTAGGTCGGGTGTTCCTCCGAACCAAGAGGTGCTGTACCTGCCTGCAACAATGAGTGCAGTTGAGCGGTGCGCAGGAATTATGGAACGCACAGCGCCGAAACTGTATCCACCCCAAACATCAAGATCATAGCGCGTAGAATGAATAGTGGTGGATCCGAGATCTGCAATTGTATCCGTAGTAGGGTAGGACCATGTATGTGCCATGCTCAAATTTCCTGCCCAACGGGCCAAGGGCGAATAGAATGGCCTGTCCACACTTAGGTAAATGTTATCCTGCTCCTGCAAGAGTGAATATCCCAACTTCGTAGCTATATAAGTGCCATCCAGATTATGAATGCGGTGTTCACCGGACCAATCTGCTTTGGGCGCTGTGTATGGGAAATGTACTTGTTGATGCAACTCCTGACCGTGACCAAGGACGTTGCGTTCCGTTACAGAGGCCTGCAAGGATGTTGCATCACCACTGGCTTCCGCACCTAATGTCCAGCGATCCTTCGCTATCACTAGTAGATCCACACTATCACGTGACCCTTCAATAGGTATCACACGGATCCTTGCATCATTCACCATAGGCGAGTTGCGCAACAGGCGTTCACTCTCTGATACTCGGAGGGGGTCCAACAGATCCCCTTCGTTCAACACCAAGGTTCGTCTTAGTAAATACGGTCTTGTGAGAACATGGACCTTATTGCCGAAACGTTCCAGTGCTTTGTTCTGAACACGTGCAGTATCATATAGATCGGTTCCGAAGGGTTCCAGAATGTGGATCTCAATGGTGCGAATGTGTCTTCCCCTGAAGCGTTCGTAACGATCGGCCCCGTGCTGTGGTCCAGTGGTCCGAGCGACGGCTTCCGTAGTGTCTGTCGTTGGCTGTCTTATGAATACTTGGTCGTACAACCAATTAAGCACCTTGCTTTTTTCGGTCATGCTATCGATCTGATGGTATATGCGTAACGAATCCTCTTGTGCATATGCATGAATGGGGATCGTTAGTAGGGTGATCAGAAAGACTACACACCTTGCCCTCTTCGGAATGTGGTTTTCAAGAATGGATGTGGTCACAGACCGGAATGCAGGTTCCATTTCATGTTGAATACGACCTTATCAGAGCGTTCGAGCACCAGTGTACAGCCATAGCTACTTATGAACATTAGCAGGATCCCGGAACGGCTCAAGTGGCCCCGGTAGGTATTGGAATGCGTTTATCAGCATGGTCCGAAGGTTTTACACCCGTGCCATAGTCCCGCGCATATACATGTGTGAAATGGGCGCCGAACAACAAAATAACAGTGGAGTAATAGACCCATACCAGAATGATGACGACTGCTCCTGCAGCTCCATAGGAATCACCCACACCGGCGTAACTGATGTAGAGCCCGATGAGGTATTTTCCCAACGTGAAGAGCAAGGCAGTGACAACGGAACCGCTCAGCACATCGCGCCACCTGATCTTGGCATCGGGCAATACTTTAAAGATCATAGCGAAGATGAACGTGATAATGCTAAAGGACAGGGTCACATTGAGGGTGGTGACCAGCACGGCGGTGAAGCCGGATAGCCAGTTGGAGAGGCGCTCGCCAAAGGCCACCAACGCAGCATCCAATAACAGAGAGACCAACATCAGGAATCCGAATGAGGCTACAAGTGCTAAAGAAAGCAACCGGGTGCTCAAGTATTTCCAGACCGCTTTGCCTTTGGTCGCTTCTACTTCCCATACCCTGTTCAAAGCAGCCTGCAAACTCGCGAACACCGATCCTGCACTGATCACCAATGCCGCAATGCCCATGATCTCTGCCAATAATTTGGATTCCGTAACAGCAGCGTTCTCCATCATTTCGCGCAAGGACGCCGCCGTATCAGGGCCGATCATCTTCCCGGCTTGGGTGAGCAATGCATTGCGAACAGCTGCTTCATCGTAGAACGATGCCGCGACCATGATGGCAATTATCATTACCGCTGGAAGTGAAAAAATGGTGTAGTACGCAATGGTAGCTGCCTGTGCAGTTGGGTCGCTCGCCATGAATTCCTTAACGGTGGTCTTCAGGATAGTCCAATGCTTTTTGATCTTGCTGAACAGTTTTTTAGTAGGCATAAGGTGGTTGTCGTATGCTTCGGATCCCGATCGTCATGTTAATGCAGCTTCCCGGGACGGGCATGGTTGATGAGGTTGTTCCAATCCACGTTCCAGTATGCTTATTGCGTCGTGGTAGTGCGGGCCTCGTTCGGCACTAGCCCAATGCACCGCTATACTTGCAGTGACCAAGTGAGGTGTTGGGGTTGGCTGTGGTGCCAAGAGTGTGGAGTATTGTCCCCAAGCAATGGAAGCACGAGTATAAGTTGACCCGGTCTGAAGGCTTTAGTGATCGGCCATAAAAGACATCCAATAAAATTCACCGCACACGATCAAATGTCCAGAGAACAGCACTTACCGAAGAGCTTATGGAATTGAGAGTAACCCGATCCGGTTTTCAGCTGTTCATATCGGCGTTCTCTTTCCTGTTTCTTACAACCGCATGCGCACAACGGACTTCTTCGGATACGTTGTTCGTGAATGATTATTCTTCCAAGCCCACTCTGAGGGTCTACGGAAGTACCAAGTTCAACAACATGGTGATCAAATCGGACCCGGGATCACAGAACCTGTTCTATCGGCCCAACGGGAAGTACATCATCGGTGTCGGTGTCAGCTATAAACGGCTTACGTTGAATATTGGCCTGCCCATGCCCTTTGTGAATAACGACAATGACAAGCGCGGCAGATCGCGTTACATCGATGCACAAGGCAACATCCTTTCACCTGAAAGAGCGACCAACATATTTCTGCAGTATTATCAAGGATACCATATCACTTCTCACCCGGCGAGTGTTGTGGAATGGGATCAACCAACGGAATTCCCGTACCGTGCGGATCTCTTTCAGTTCAATATCGGCCTCAGCACATTGCGCATTGCGAATAGCGGTGAGTTCAGCTATCGTGCAGCATTCAACCAGGATGCGTGGCAGAAAAAGACCAGTGGGTCATGGCTCTACGGTGGTTACGCAACAGCTTATTTCGTTAAAGGTGATTCGGCCGTTGTACCTACGCGGTTAACTGGTGATTTCGCCGATGCGGCTGCCATAAGCAAAGGTACTTTTCTTGATCTTGGTCCAATGGGCGGCTACGCCAGAACGTTCGTTTACAAACAGCATTGGTTCGTCACATTAAGTGCAGCAGTGGGTGTAGGGGTCAGTATTCAGGACCTGAAATTTCCTGTACAAGGAACCGAGCGCCACACGACTGAATTCGGACCCGGTTGGCACGCGCAGTGGCGTGGTGCAATGGGCTACAACAGTCGCCGCCACTGTATTGTCCTTTTTTATAACCAAGAGCACGTGGGGTATTTATTGAAAGAGCAGGATAGGTTCGCTTGGAACGTAGGTAATGTGCGGATCATGTATGCCAAACGGATCGGCTACAAACCAAAGGGGGTAGACAAAGGACTGAAGTGGCTACAGAAAAGAACCCCGGTCCCATTGCCCGGAACTACAGGCGATGAGTAATGCAGTGGATCAATGCATCACCACCACTTCTTCTTCTGGTTCTTCTTCCTCGTGCACACGATCACGGTTGGAGAAGCGTTGTACTAGCGAGCCGACAGCTTTGGCCAACTTATGTAACAAATTATCCGAACTTTCATGTTCCGCTGATCCTTCAGCGTCACCGAACAGTTTACCGATCAAGGCACTGATCCCCGTATATAAGATCCGTTTCGGCCAACTCTTTTGAAGCGATGCGACGAACATGCCCACAGAAGTGATAGCAGAACCATTGACGTTGCCCTGCAAAAGATCATGGACGATCCGGTATGGTTTCCAACTTTCCAGCATATCGTTGATGGCATCCTTCATCAGCGCTTTCCGAAATTCCGGTTCCCGGATATTCTTCCAGCGTAAAGCAAGGTTTTCACCATATGCGTCGCGTTCATCCTTCAATGCTTTCTGCGCGTAGCGCATATCATCCATGCTAGCGTATTTCATCGTCGTCGTTCAATTCGTTAATACGATCAAGAATGAATGCATCCTGCGCACCGGCATTCCACCACACATGGAAGATCAAGAAGAAAACAAGATAGGCCCCAGCGACAATAGCGAAGCCCAGCGCTGTGGATGAAAGTAGTTCGCCTAGGTAAAAGGCCAATGCAACGGTAAGGAACAGTATCATGAACGCCCCTGCGACCAACAATGCGATCTGATGCACCAATTTGCCTAGCAATGTTCCGAAGCGTTCTGCTATGCGCAGCCGCAAGTATTTCCTCTCCGCGCGGATGTATCCTTTCACATCCCGCACACTACCATCTATGAACGTGCTGAAGTCCATAGGGCCGCCTTCAAGGGTTGGATCGATCTTTTGTGAATTCATAAGTTCTTGTTCTTTCACAATGCACTACAGATCTGCGACCATACGTGTACATGCCTTCCTGCCCTGCTTTTTCAACGGGTACTTGTGTTCAACGTGTGTATTTTCTCAGCAGAGGAGGTCGCATTGGGGACGTATTTCCCCATCATTATTTGGAAGAAATTCATTGCAGGTTCAACAGGAAACAACGAGGAATGCCCACATCCCTCGCGATTCATTGCGTTTAACGTTCCATAACAGGAGCGTGCAGGTGTTCGGCACAGCAATTGGCTTCCATAATCTGAACAATTAAAATTAGAACAATGTCAAACAAAAGCACACTTGCCGCAGTTTTAACGGCCATCGCAGCAGGAGCTGCATTAGGAGTTTTATTCGCACCTGATTCCGGAGCAAAGACGCGGAAGAAATTGGTTCAAAAAGGGCATGACCTTGGTGACAAGCTCTCCGCACTTCTCAGTGAAGGAAAGACCTTGGTCGATGAACTGAAAGGAGAAGTTGAAGATAAGGCCTCGAACCTGAAACGGAAAGCGGAGGATGTGAAGGATCGTGTGAAGGATGTCGCTTATGAAACATCAAATTCTGCAAGAGCGGCTGCCAATAAGTAGGACATGAACAGCGGCAAGCTGTTGTGGAGCTAACGAACGCCCGTTCCGGTATTGAAAGATGCTGGCTCGGGCGTTCTTGTTTCGGCGTTGAGCGCTACATTCATAATGTATAACTGGTCTTGCCTGATCGAACTTTCATAGGAGGTCCGTTCATTTCCAATAGATTGATCTCCGCCACTCTTGTATTGAACTTTTAATTCAACGTGATCACCATGAGCAAGGCCAACGATACTGAACGGATCGACCTGCATTCCGGTCTTCCATACTGGTTGGTACGTAACCCGATTGGACCTCATGCAGCCCCACTGGATAGGTCCATAACTACAGATGTCGTGATCGTAGGGGGAGGAATAACAGGTGCCTTGTGCGCCTATTCACTGAGTGATGCCGGAATACCCGTGGTAGTGGTGGATGCCCGAAGTTTCGGAACGGGTAGCACATGTGCAAGCACCGCGCTGTTGCAATATGAGATCGATACACCATTGCATGAGCTGGTATCTCTCGTTGGTGAACAGAAAGCCATCGAAAGCTACCAACTCAGTGTTGCTTCATTGCATAGGGTCGAGGCGATCGCGCGCAAGATCGGATACGATGGATTACATACGCGGTCCAGTATTCAATATGCAAGCAAGGCCTCACACGTAAAGCAATTGGAGAAAGAATATGATGTACGCGAGAAGAACGGAATTCCGGTGGAGTTCATTTCTCAAAAAGAAGAAGTTGAGGCACTCCTCTCATTCGGGCCACCGGCCCTGTTATTGAACCCCATGGCTGCAGAGACTGATGCTCTGGAATTCGCCAAGAAACTGTTTGAGGTCTCTGCAGGCAATGGCGCCATATTCCATGAACATACTGAGATAACCAATTTCCAGGATACCAGATCAGGTATCAGGCTAACGACCAAGGATGGCCATACGATCGGTGCCCGTTATCTGATCTACGCTACAGGATATGAAGTAGTCGAGCAGCTACCCAAGAACGTTATCGACCTGAACAGCACTTATGCAATGATCAGTACACCAATGGACAGTGCACCATGGCCTAACAAGTCATTGATATGGGAAACAGCCAAGCCCTATTTATATATGCGCACAGCACCAGATGGTAGGATCATTGTTGGTGGTAGAGATGAGGAATTCCGTTCACCACAGCGGCGAGATGCATTGTTGAAGAAGAAGACCGTACAATTGATCAAGGACTTCAATGCACTGTTTCCTCATCATCCGTTCACTCAGGAATTTGCTTGGTGCGGAACGTTCGGTAGTACAAAGGATGGTTTGCCATACATTGATCGTGGACCTCAACAAGAACACAGTTTCTATGCGCTTGGTATGGGCGGGAACGGTATTACGTTCAGCGTTATAGCAGCAGACCTTATCCGCGACCGGATACTCGGGAGGATCAATAAAGCACAGGACCTGTTCCGTTTCGATCGCTAGATATTTGTTACGTCCAAGCATGTGTACATAACGACCCAATGTTGGGGTGGATCTTGCACGTTCAAAAGTCTTTTCCGTTTTATCAGAATTGAGTTTATGTCCAGTGTTCATTCTGGAAATGAGAAAGTGTGAATGAGGGCATGGATTTCGGATTGCGAGAAGTATGTATTTCTTCAGAACATTCAGATCGTGCATCACTCGGTTGTTCCATTCAAAGCCAGTGAAGAGACCACGGAACGAGGATCCTGCTTCATCAAGAAAGTTCATGATCCAGCTTCATGGTGAAAGGCAGGATGAGATCGAACGATGGTTGCAGGTCCAAATGGGAACTTATTCCTCACGAAGAAATGATGGTGTGCAGAACGGTCCGAACTATTCGAATATCTAAAGCCCCATACAATGAGAAGATCTTTACTCTTTGTTCTTCTGATGATACCATACTTCGCCTTTTCACAGGTTGCCGTGGAACTGGAACAGGTGGTCAATGGATTTACAAACCCTGTGGACATCGTTAACGCTGGTGATGCGCGTTTATTCATTGTAGAACGACCGGGAGTGATCAAGATCCTTCGTCCGGATGGGAGTGTCAACACAACTCCGTTCTTGGATATTTCCGGTCCGGTAAATAGTGGTAGTGGAGAACAAGGCTTATTGGGATTGGCATTTCATCCACAGTATTCTTCGAACGGCTTTTTTTATGTGTACTACAATGCGGGAACAGGAAATGGGAATGTTCGGATCTCGCGATTCACAGTAAGCGCTGACCCCGATATAGCACTTCCGAACAGCGAGGTGGTACTTTGGCAATTATCCTATTCCAACACGAACCACAATGGTGGTGATCTTGCATTCGGTCCGGATGGTTATCTATATTTCGCACCTGGTGATGGAGGTGGAGCCGGGGACCCGAACAATTTGGCGCAGAACATGGCCGATGGTCATGGGAAAATGCACAGGATAGATGTTGATGGTGGTTCACCTTTTTCCATACCCCCTTCGAATCCTTTTGCCACCGCGGATAATGCCGATACCTTAAGGACCATTTGGGCCTCCGGTCTGCGTAATCCGTTCAGGTTCGGATTCGACCAATTAACAGGTGACCTATGGATCGGAGATGTAGGTCAGAGTGTGAAGGAAGAGTTGGATCTTATTCCGGCAAACACGAATACTGGTCCTAATTTCGGATGGCGGTGTTATGAGGGTACCGTCCCATATACCACAACGGGATGCGCACCCAGCTCAAACTATGTGCAACCTGTTATTGACCATGATCAGGACGACCAGTGGTGTTCAATAATTGCCGGTCGCGTTTATAGGGGTTCACGTTACCCGGCATTGTATGGGCGTTTCATCTATACCGACTTTTGTCATGGTCGCATACATTCCTTGCGGCCGGTTGGTAATGGATGGGTGCATGACACATTGCGGTTGGCCGGTAGCCAGGGTCTTGCAGCCTTTGGAGAAGATGTGAGCGGTGAATTGTATGTGTGCAATACGATCAATGGAACACTCTATCGCTTGTACGACCCTTCCGCAACGGTGCAGTTACAAACAAAGGTTTTTTTAAAAGGTCCGTATAATGAAGGCAATGGCTTAATGAATGATGGTTTGAGGAGTGCAGGTCTCGTACCTACGCTTGAACCATATAGTGCGCTGAACTATCCGCGTGTAGCTGGTGGTGGTGGTGAAACCATTTCACCGTCAATTTTCAACACTACCGGAAACAATGCAGTGGTTGATTGGGTACGTGTTGAGTTGAGGCCTTTTGTGCAACCGACCCTGATCGCAGCCGTTGCGCATGGGCTTGTCCAGCGCGATGGCGATATTGTCGGCACCGATAATACGTCACCTTTAACGTTCAGAACGGGGGCGGGAAATTATCATATTGTGGTCAGGCATCGCAATCACTTGGGTGTAATGACAGCAGCTCCATTCAACCTTAGCGCTGATGCTACCCAGATAGACCTTACGAGTAATAGCGTCCCCAATTATGGGGTGCATGCTCAATATGAATCCAACGGCGGGGTACGTGCCTTATGGTCAGGTAACTGCAGCGGGGATAATTCAGTTCAATACACTGGAAGCGGCAATGATCGTGACATCATTCTGGAACGAATTGGAGGAGTGGTACCCACGAATTCGATAAACGGGTACTATAAGGAAGATGTGAATTTAGATGGGGTGGTATTATATACTGGACCGTTGAATGATCGAGACCTGATCCTTACGAACATTGGAGGTGTGGTGCCAACCAGTACGGTGGTACAGCAGTTGCCCTGAATATGGAAGAGACCAGAACAAGATCCAGTATGAGTCAAAATACATCCACTAAGCAAGCACTACGAATGACAACGACAGATCTCATAATTCGAAAATTGAAATGGATAAGGGCTCGTGCACCCCATGCATTATTGATACTTGCTTTTGTCATGGTGGTCATTGGCGCTCTGGTCCTATCGGTTGGAAATATTGTTCTATCCAAGATCATTTTATTCGTAGTTATGGGCCTCTTTGTCATGATCGCCGTACTAGCCCTGTTCACTAGAATTCAACGTCTTCCTGGATGATGGTAGTGAGGGTCGAGAATGCTGGTTCACATAGTTGGTTCAACTTTTCATCGGTAAGACCATGTTGCTGATCCTACGATCGAACAGGAACTTATGAAGAAGTGGATCGCATTGATCGTTGTAATTATTGTTGTGATCGCACTTGCTAAGCAATTCACCGCTTGGAATAATGCAAGAATAAGTGACCCCAATGCTTCATTCATTCTGCCTGATCTGATCTTCGCTGACGTTAAGGTCACTAAGCTTACTAAGGAGGAGGTGGTTATGGAATGTGGTGTATTGATCAGGAACCCGGCACCGCTGGGTTTTGCGGTTGATAGTATTGATTATACGCTGTCCATCGCCGGGGTGCAGGTCTTAAGCTCCACCAATCCCCACGAGCTGGTGCTTAAAGGAAGGGACAGTACTGTAATGTCCATGCCTATTACCATTGAACAGGATCTTCTCATTCGAACGCTGGATTCACTTGATCGCGACGGAACAGATAGTGTAATTTATGCTGTTGACATGGAATTCATGAAGAGTATGCCATTGCTTGGAAAGCGTTCAATGTCTTTTCACGTTGAACGTTCGCTTCCCGTATTCGTCATTCCCCAAGTTGAGATGACGGATATGCATTTAAGTAAAGTCGGTCTGAAAGATACCCGGCTCTCAGTTGATCTGCTGATCACGAATCCGAATAATTTTCAATTCGCGATCAGTGATACTAAGATCCTGATGCATGTGGGAAGTGACCGATTGTTCAAGGCCGCGGTTGATAGTGTTCTTACCATACCAGCAAATGGGCATGAAGTAATAGTGGTTCCGCTTCAGGTGGATCTAGGGGAAGGTTTGGGGACCGTGATGAAGTTCATGTTCAAACCTGGGACACCTTATGTGCTTGAAATGGATACAAGAATGGAATCTCGTTCCAGCATGACAGATGGCACGCGGGTGCATGTTGAACTCGACGGTGCCTTGAAGGAGTTGAAGGAAATGCGATGATCTCTTGCTAAAACTCGTCTTGAACTTCTACTGGAGCGTAATCTGAGGAGCCGATCATACTAACGATCACTTCTGGAAGGCCTATCCAAGGAAATCGAGGTATCGGTAAATTGGTGTCGATACATGAACATTATTTGTTCGGCCATATGCGATTACCAAAGATCACAGTTAGAGCTAGAAGCAATAGGAATATATAAAATATAACCTTCGCCAAAACTGCCGCCCCAGCGGCTAGGACCGAAAATCCGAGAATAGCAGAGATAAGGGCTAACATCAGGAATGTAATTATCCAGCGTATCATAATGAAATACTTTAGTCTTTGTGCCTATCACAATTGGCTTTCAACGTTGGTGTGTTCTATTGTTCCTTGTTCAGGTATTGTACTCTGTTCAAGGACCTGAACAAAGAACAGCAGAAGATATTCTGCTGTTCTTGTAGATCAGTTGTTGCATGGAAATTATTCAGTGCGTTGGTCATGTTCGACCTTTCCTTGAACAGTAGGGTCCAACGCTTTCCATTTTTCGTATTGGTCAGGCTTTAGGAATTCCATAACGGCCTGGTCCCTGCGGAGAACCCAGTTCTCACGTTCTTGTTCAAAGCTGTTTCCCTTGACCAAGGTGGTCCGTTCCATTTCGTACTTCTTCCGCAGTTCTCTCCATTCATCCACTTGTTCTGGCGAAATGCCGATCAAAGTGCCTACACTATCGCTCAATAGAACTGTCATATCCTCCGGTCCGGATGGTGCCGCGGGTTCAACTTGCGCGCTCAGTGTTGTGGCCAGCGCGAAGGCCATGGTCAATGCTGTTAAAGTTTTCATCTGGTTGGAATTTTGGTTAATGGATGAACGATCATCTCCTTCAGGAAGTAGGCTTGCGAGCGAATGTGCGTAAGGATATTCCGGTCGCTGCGCATCGGAATGATCGTGGTCTCTATAGGTTTGTTCATACAGTTCCGGATTAGATCTCTTGCAATGGAATTGCCAGATCGATGCCACTGACGGTACAAGCTTGATAGGGTGATCCGCATGGGGAGATCCTGATACAGTTGGGAATGATAATACACGGTATTGGTATGTGATATTTAAACCGAGTGGTGCCTAAGCACTTTGTTCGCAAATGCTCTTTGTCTGGTCCGGCGCTATGACGAAGACCTCTGTATTCTCGTAATACGGGGAATTTGCGTCTCAATGAGGGTCGTGATCCGTGGAGATGATCGCCACTTACGTTCCACTGATCGTGCGGTGATCCACAAAAGGCGCAGCAGCACAATGTCGTTGGCCCGTATTATGTAGATGAACATTAGATCCAGTTCAACGAATAACATCAATTCCAAATAAAATGGTAACCACGAACCTTTCACAACTTGTAGGCATATTCAACAGCTTTGGCTCGGTGTACGTGCACGATCATCTCGACACCATCGAACTTGAGATCCAGAAACCGGTCGACATCGGCATGGTGGATGATCTGATCTGCGATGCATTGTTCGTGGATCCATTGGATCGCATGGAGTCCAAACGCTGTTGGACCATCCGTTTGGCAAAGCGTGACGATCTCCGGAGCGCTGGTGAATTGCTCATTGATGAGCAGCCAAAAAGTTTTAACTACTTAGTTCAAGCCGCTTAAACCTAAGATAGAATGAATAACCTGTTCAGAGGATTAATTGCCGGAGGTGCTGCCTATAAGTGGGGTGGTGGTTGTATGGGTACAGCTGTTGTCTTCATATTGATATGGGTCTTACTAGGCCACTGTTGAAGCATTGCCACCTTCGATGTGAAGAATTAAACACACCGATAGCATGGAACAACTAAGTAAGTTACAGCTTCAGGAGTTCGCAAAACGAGAACGCGACCTATGGTGGCGGTATGGGATACGGATCAAGATCGAAAAGATCACCATGGATGGTAGTAAAGTTCTATGCACCGCAAGTAGGACCAGGAAGTCCATCTTATATGCTTATATGCCGATACACGAGGTAATGGAACTTTCTTATCAAGCCTTATCCGGACTGAACAGGGTTGGTTGTTCTCCTTATATAAGTGCTGTGCATAAAAAACGTGCATCTGAATTTAAGCCACTGGACACGCAAGATCCGTTCGGTCTCTGCTCTGCAATAAGTGATCTGGAACAACGAATGTGTAACGCTAATGACGCTGATCCTGCCCAACGAATGATGGGAGGAAGCGCCTAGACCAAACTGAATAAAAATGACCAAAGCAAAGACGGCCCGCAATGCTGGCAATAAAGTGGAAAAACCGCTCAAGATGCATAAAACCGCCAACGATCTTACCAAAAAGACCCGAACCCAGATCGTTCAGCTCCTTAATGAACGTCTTGCAGATTCCGTGGACCTACACATGCAGATGAAACAAGCGCATTGGAATGTAAAAGGACCTAACTTCATTGGATTACACAAATTATTCGATGAGATCTACGAGGCTACGGAGGAATACGTGGACAAAATAGCTGAAAGGGCGGTGATGCTTGGAGGTACGGTCTATGGAACAGCAAGAGCGGCGGTTGCAAGTTCCAAATTACCTGAGTACCCGAAGGACATCAGCAACGGTGTTGATCATGTTGAGGCCGTTACTCGTGCACTCTCGGTATATGCTCGTGAGGTCCGAACGGGTATTGAGAAAGCCGAGGATCTCCAAGATGCTGATACGGCAGACCTGTTCACTGAAGTATCGCGGGGTGCGGATAAATGGCTTTGGTTCGTTGAAGCTCATAAACAAGCTTCAAGTTGAGACTCGCTCGTGTATTCTAAACTTCTATGCCGTTAATGCTATTTCAACGTTCATATAAGAAAGCTGTTCACGAGGTACGAGAAAAGAGGGCTCGGAAGGACGATGGTCCATGTGCACATTCCATTGTTCAGAATGACATGGATATGCATTCTACTCGCGTCGCCGACATAAAAGACGTTATGGTATTGTATGACAGATATGCACCTTCGCTTTATGGTATGATCACTCAGGTAGTGATTTGTCCGAACTGTGCAGAACACGTCCTAAAACAGTCTTTCTTGATCTCCGGTTGCTCCTCGTCCGGAACACAATTGTCATTAATACCATTATTGAATACTGCTTTCAGATTTATCCTGGAGAGCTGTTCTTCCGATGAATTACCAAAGATCAAAGCTGCGATCGTTGAACTCAGAACGGAAATGCGCAATGCGATCAAATTGAAGGGAAAACACATGAGCACCAAAGGGGTCCGTGGAATTCGATCCAAGGTTAAACTTGATACTGAGTGATCACGCTTTCCGAACTAAGGCCTTCCGACCATTGGATGTGTGCATCTGGCTTGTGAGTGATCCATGATCTTTCCCGGATAGGATCATTTCTCAGGGGCCTGAACAGTGCGCGTATCAGGCAGGATCTGCAATTCTTGTCCGCTTTCATTCCCTTCTCCCAGAACATAGCCGAATGGTATTAGGGATGGCACACGATCAAAGATCACTTTAAGCATGGCCGTGAGCGGTATGGCCAAGAACATTCCAGGTATGCCCCACAATGTTCCAAAGATCAACACCACGATAACCGAGACCAATGCATTTAGTTGCACACGTGAGGCAACAACCTTCGGTACGATCAAATTGTTATCAACGAACTGTACGGAGGAGTATAAGAGCAATACCAATAATGCTGCTTGTAGATCCTGTGTTGCAAATGCGATCAACATGGGGAGAAGAGTTGCGATCATCATGCCTATGTAAGGGATCAGATTCAGCACAGCTCCTAATACGGCAAATAAGAGTGCATAGCGCACCCCAATGGCCATTAAACCGATCCAATTGAGAACAGCAACGATCAACGTCTCAAATACCAATCCTCGTAAATAGCTCTGGACCACGCCGCGTATCTGACTCATCACCTCCCGTAATGTTTGATGGTTTTTTTCATGGAAAAGTTTCGTAATGAATGTCATTAGAAGCTTCTTGTAGAGCAGGATCATGAACGTGAATACAGGCAATAGAAAAAAGAAGCCGAAGACCGATCCCATTGTGATCAATGTAGTGCCGACCATTGCCTTTCCTTTTTCTACGCCGTCATCCTTCGCTTTTTCGACAGCGTTCTTGACTTCGCTACGCTTCATCCCGAATTCACCCTGGATCCATCGCTCGCCATCTTTGAGTGAGCGGTCCAATTTCTTTTCGATCTCCGGAAGAGTTTCAGTGAAATGAATTGCTTGTGTTCCGATGAAATACCCTACACCGGCAATACAACCCATCGACATCAATACCATTAATGCAATAGCAAGGGCATGAGGAACTCTTCTGCGCACCATCCATTGCACTCCACCATCCAACAGCATTGCCAATAAGAGAGCAAAGATCAAAGGCACGAGCACAGGTCGTGCATAGTACAGAGCCACCACCAACGCCACCAGTCCTATGGTGAGCAATGAAAGCTTGTGGTATACCGGTTGTTCGATCTGCGCTAATGGTGCTTTCTCAGTAACCATGGAAGAGTTGAAAGGGGGTGTAAGGAAAAAGAGAGCCTACGGTTGCGGCTTTGTCTGGATCTTCGATCTAGTAGTAGCTGATCAGGTCACCGTGCCAACTTTAAGCGCACTCCAAGAGAAGCATAAGCCAAATTCAACTTCGGATTCGTATCAAATCCCTGCCCTCGGAACACATTGGTCATTGCAACGTCATAGCCACCCTCCAGGAACAGGAAGCCTAATTCTAATCCTGCACCACCACCTATGTACCATTGCGTTCCATTGGTCTGTACGGTCAACGCGTCGTTGTTCAGATCAGCATCAAGTTGGAAGAGCGCGGTCGGCCCAGCGAATACATAGAAATTGACCGGTGGTTCGTCAAGCGGATCAAGGAACCTTCTGCCTAAGTGCAACGGTACGCGCAAGGAGCGGTCCGTATAACGGAATTCCACGGGTGTCGTAGTTGGGTTATTGTTGGCATCCACAGTGGCATATGAATAGTTCAAGTTCCGGACCTGAAAGTGAAGTCCGGGCTTCACGAACCAAGCATTACCCAAGAGCAGGTCCACGCCAAATTGATAACCGGCCTTGCCTACGAAATTCTCGGTTCCGGACTTAGTAACCTGTGAAGCACTATAGCCACCGCCGAATCTGAATTCCTGGGCTTTTGATAAAAGAGGGATGAACGCTAGTGCGATCGTGGTAGTGATGAATTTGGTTCGCATTGAAGTAGGTTTGAAAGGGTTAGTCGTGTTTAAAATTCATGTGACCGAAGATCAGGCCGATCACGAAAAGCAGAAGGCATGCAAAAAAGATCTCCTTCGCAATACTGGCTACTTGTTCATTCATGGAAAACCCGAATCCAATGATCGCGGCTATGATGGCGCACCCTAAGCAGATCATTGTTCCTTGGTAGACCGCTGCTTTACTATCTGGTCTGTCCAAATGATCGGGATAACCATTATCATGTTCGACATCATGCATCATTATAGGTGTTACTGATCTCGTGCCGTGGTGATATAAGGTCAAATGGTTGGAGGGATCGTGGAACAGTGGTGGTTCATTGGGTCAATAGTTCCCCGAATGTCCCGCACTCTTGTTCACTTTTCTTTAGGCCGCTTTTTCTTATCCTTCTCCCCATCATCCTTACCGTTGAACACGCGTTTCAAAAATCCGCCCTGTTCTTCTTTCTCCGCTCCTTCCAGTGGTGATCCGATATTGATCTCGCGATCAATGGCGGGTTCCAATGCGCGAATGAAAGCATTCCGTAATATCACCACCACAGCCGCCCACGTGCGAATGTCCGGATCATCCAAACGCCCTTCCATGGGTACTTTGGTAGCGACCTGGTCTTTCTTGCGATTCGTCAGTACCGCACCTGCCGTGCCGACCAGACCCTCATACACCTTGTGGAAGAAGGAGTCTTTCTTGTCCTCCTTTCCCAAGACATCCAGATCCTTGATCACCGGTTTTACATATCCGCTGAATGCCCCGTCACGGGTGGCGATCTCCGTATATAACGACATGGTTCCGCTGTTCACGTCAAAATCCGCATAAGCGTTGAACATGTCATTCAGCTTTTTCAGTGTCATTTGTTCCAAAGTCAGATCCATATCGAATATGGTCTGTCCGGCCAATGGGTCTAAAGCCATATTGAATTTCAAGGAGCCATCATAGAGGGTAGCGGATGCTGTGACCTCGGCGGGCAATAACTCGTCTTCCTGAACAACGGAATTCAAGTTCTTTGCAAGGGCCTCCAAGTTGGTCAATGCTAGGTTCAAGGGTGGCGTAGAGCCTTCGTCCGCATATTCCAACCGGCCGTTGCGCAAGGCCAATCGATTTATTTTTAAGGGCATGAAATCCTTTAAGAGATCACCTAGACTAGCAGTGTCCTTTTGAACTTCTGCTGGTTCGGTCTTTCCAAGTGTGAAACGCATCATTGGCTCTTCAATATCCAATTCTCCTACTATTGCTCCATCGAAAAGTGCGCTCCATTCTATGGATAGGTCGATCTCCTTTGCTCCTAGAAAAGGTGTTCGTTCGTGAGTAAGACTATCCACATTATCCAAATAGAAACCGTCCAGGGTATATGCACCGCGTATGAGTGCAAGGTCAAGGTCTTCTATATGGCCAAAATAATTGGGCATTTCCGCTAACCGTTTGTTAGCGAAATGCAGTAGGACGTACGGAAGAATAATTCTTATCGCGATGATCACTCCGACCGTTACAAGAATGATGTTGCGAATTCGCCGTCGTTTCGAATGCTGTGTTGTCGAAATGGTTGTGTTCTTGAATGATTCCATATATGCTATATCCCAAACTTGATACGCATACTGTTAAAATCCGGGCCATCTGCAACTAGGCGTGGATCCGGGCTTGTTGAAATGAGAAATGCAGTGAGCGAGGTGGGAGTTACACGATAATTGGGGAACTTATTCCACATTGTTATCTTTGATGTGGTCGATCACGTCTTACATTATTCCGTGGATCTAAGGAAATCAATGCTGGGCATGATTATTTCAACGCCCCGCAGGTAGGAGACCAAATGTTCGAGGATTGAATGTGCTTTGCAGAATGCGTTAATGACCATGGGTCGATCTCATTCTTCAATTAATGGAATGAACGAGGTGAAACCCATAGAAAATGTTCTACTCGTGGATGATGAAAAGGATATCTGTGATCTCCTGTGCGCAATGTTGCGTAAAGGCGGCACAACCTGTAGAAAAGCGTATAGTCTGAAAGAAGCGCGCGCTGAGCTGCTAACAGGTGATTTCGACGCTATTTTTCTGGACGTGAATTTACCGGATGGACTCGGGTATGAATTATTACCGGACATACGACGTTCGCGATCTGATACACAGGTGTTCGCTATAAGTGCTATGGACCAAGAAAGAGGGAATGCGCTCTCAGCCGGTGCAGATACATTCATTTCCAAACCATTCGACCGCTCAACTATTTTCAACTCGATCCGAGATCTCGGATTCACTATATGACCTCTAACTTCAAATAACGATGGCTACAGATAAGATCCTTGTAATAGACGACGATCAGGATATTTGTCATTTGCTATCTCGGTTCTTGACCAAGAACGGGTACGAAGTACAGACCGCTGGCCGAGGGTCATTGGCAAAAGACCTGTTAAGCAAACATAAATTCGACCTGGTGCTCTGTGATCATCGGTTACCTGATACGGATGCATTGCAGATGATGCAGCACATCCGATCGGAGAGCGCAACAACCCAGGTGATCATCATTACTGGTTATTCTGATGTAAAGCTGGCCGTTGAATTGATGCGGCGTGGCGCGTTCGATTATATCGCGAAACCACTTTATCCGGATGAACTTTTGATGCGTGTTCAGGATGCATTATCAGTAAAGAGCCCTCCAGCGGGAACTTCAGAAATATCTGCTCCAAGTCGAACGCGCGTCGTAAATACATCGCAAGATTACGTCGAAGGTACGGGGACTGCTTCACTGACCATCGCTAAGCACATTCAATTGGTTGCGCCAACGGATATGTCGGTGCTGATCACCGGTGAAACTGGAACTGGTAAGGAATATGTTGCCAAACGTGTTCATCAGCTTAGTCCTCGGGCCAATGCCCCATTCTTAGCATTGGATTGCGGCGCTCTACCGAAAGAACTCGCGGGTTCAGAATTATTTGGTCATACAAAAGGATCGTTCACAGGTGCTATTTCTGATAAAGCAGGTAGTTTCGAACAAGCCAAAGGTGGTACGTTGTTCTTGGATGAAGTGGGAAATCTAACCTATGAGAACCAGATCAAATTGTTGCGTGTACTGCAAGAGCGTAAGATCCGCAGGATCGGTGGCTCAAAGGACATCGATGTGGATGTGCGCATTATTGCTGCTACCAATGAGGATCTGAGAAAGGCTGTAGAAGAAGGTCGTTTCCGGGAAGACCTGTTGCATCGCATCCAAGAATTCACGATCCATTTGCTTCCGTTGCGAGAACGTAAAGAGGACATCGAAAAATTTGCGCTTCATTTTGTGGAACTGGCCAATCAGCGACTTGGCAAACAGGTACTAGGTTTTGAGCCAGCAGCGCTGAAGCACCTTCACCAACATGCTTGGAGTGGAAATTTGAGAGAATTGGGAAATGTTCTTAAGCGAGCGGTTCTTCTGAGTACTGATCCACTGATCACTACTGAATGCTTGCCAGCCAACGTGCTTTCAAGTGCCAGCGGGAATGTTGGTTCAATGGCAAATGCAGAACCATCATCTCAAGATCAAATGCAAAAGGACGACGGATTGAGAGGTGTAGCCCAACAGGCCGAAAGAGAAGCGATACTGACCGCCCTTGAACGGAATGGGTTCAATAAATCCCGAACTGCCGACCAGTTGAATATTGATCGCAAAACCCTGTATAACAAATTAAAAGCTTTGGGCCTTGAAGTTTAATGTGCATCTGTGAGAATGCATGTTGGCAACGGTCGTGAGCGTATATTCGGTGCATGGCATCACTTGGAAAGGCCGCTTTAACGGACCCTGGACCTCTGGTTCATGACAGCACCAGGTTGGCAGCGCTTATTGCAACCGGTCTATTGGACTCGGATCCAGAAGATTGTTTTGATCGAATGACCACCCTTGCAGCGAAATTGACCAATTCGCCTGTTTCCTATTTTTCATTGATCGACCGTGACCGGGAATTTCACAAGAGCAGTTCAGGTTTTCCTAAAGAACTGGAGGATGCCATGCAGGTCACTGGCAGAACCTTTTGCCAATACACTTTGCTTAACAATGAACCCTTGGTCGTCAATAATGTTCTAGGGAATGATGTATTGCGTTCGCTTCCCGCAGTTGAACAGTTCGGGGTCAAAGCCTATCTCGGAATTCCATTGCGTTTGAGCTCTGGAGAATCCATTGGTGCTTTTTGTGTTGTCGATCGGGTTGAACGAGATTGGTCACAACAGGATATATCCCTATTGCAGGAATTCGCTGCAGCTACCATGCGCGAAATAGAATTGCGCTCGGCCGCACACGCATTGGAGCAACTTCGTCATGATCGGGAGAAATTGGTGAACATCATCATGCATGACCTGCGTAACCCGGTAACGAATATTGCGCTAAGCTTGGATCTATTGAATGATTCAACGCTGAAGTCCGAAGAGCGTGAACTGCTAATGACGATCAAACGTTCGAATGATAGGATGGTAGCAGCAATTGACCATGTAATTGGAACAGGTTGAGCAATCGAACGTCGTCCTCTGGTTTGATCCATAGGGAGTTTTTCATGGATCTTGGAATAACTGTCATTGGACGGTTCGAATATTGTACTGGAACCCCACTCCTAGGAGCGCCGTTGATCATATTTGAGAATTAGTACCTTAATTGCCCCCATGCCCGGATTCATTAAAAAGGAAAAAGAGGAAAGAAGGCGCCTTATTTTCATGTTCATCGGAACACTGGTGCTCATGGTGGTGCTGCTGTTCGCCACGTACCGCAATATGGATTCCTACCGGCGGTCGGTCATTAAGGTACAGGAATACAATGCCACCGCACAGGAGCTGGAAAGGTTCTTTCAAATGATCAGGGATCAGGAAACGGGAATTCGCGGCTACTTGCTTACGCAGGACAGCTTGTTCTTGAAACCATATCTGAGCGCCAAAGATGAACTGAAGGAGGAATTGTTGGCGGATGGAACATTTGGACCGCGTGCTTCAGAGATCAAAGGTATTGTCGACCTTATCAGGAAAGCGAGTGACCTACAGGTGAAGTGGAATGAAGCATTGGAAAGACCGACGGTAGTGCTTGATGAAGGAGATGAGAAAAACACGTGGATCTATGGGACGAAAGCGGACATGGATGAGATCCGTATGCTGCACGTTACGGTCATGACCGATGTCAACACGAAGCGGAACAAGGCGATGTTCGGTGAAGCCGAGGATTTCCTGGATGCTCCGATAATGATCGCCCTCTATTCGATTCTTACCATTTTGTCGATCATCCTATTGTTCTGGAGATTGAACACGGCCTTGGTAGCTATGGGGAAAGTACGGGCCAATCTGAAACAGAATGTAATGGATCTGAACTCAGAAGTTGAGAACAGAAGAATGGTTCAGAGCATGCTGCAAAAAGTGCTTGACAATTCCCCAAGTGGGATCATGTCATTCAAAAGCATGTGCAACAATGAGGGAAAGATCATTGATTTTGAATGTTTATCATCGAATAAAAGTGCAGATCATTTCGTAGGTAGAAGTGATGTAGTGGGAAAGAGCCTCCTGACCCTTTTCCCGAACACGGTGTCAAGTGGTTTGTTCAAAGCATACGTGGATGTTGTGGCCAACAAGACCTCATTTCATGAGGAATTGCATTATGAAGGTGAGGGTATCAATAGTTGGATCAATATCCAAGCCGTCAAACTGGAAGATGGTTTCATGATCGTATTCAATGATATAACGGATAGAAAACGTTCGGAGGAGATGATGGCAGAGACCGATAAGCTCAAGCTCACTGCTCAGCTTTCAAGGACGGTGGCGCATGAAATTCGTAATCCGTTGACAAATATCCATTTGGCAATGGAGCAACTCCAAGATGAAATTCCTGAGGATAATGAGGATGCTCCGCCATTCCTGGAGATCATTGACCGGAACCTCGATCGCATTGGAACGTTGATCAAGAATATGCTGGAGTCCAGTAAAATAAGAGAACTCGATCTGGTACCATGTAAAATGGAGGATATTGTGCGGGACCTGATGAACCATATGCAGGACAGGCTCCAATTGAAAAGTATGAAAGGGGTAGTTGAGGTTGCTACAGAGCTTCCTACGTTCATGGCAGATTGTGAACTGATCCACCTCGCTATCAATAACATTACCGTGAATGCAGTGGAGGCTATGGATCCAGAAGTGGGTGAATTGAGCATTAGCGCCTATCGTTCAAATGAAGACATGATCCTGGAGATACGTGACAATGGGAAGGGCATGGAAGATCATGAGATCGATCGTTTGTTCGAGCCATTTTATTCCAGCCGACCTGGTGGTCTAGGTCTCGGCCTGGCTACTTCCCGCAGTATTTTGAATAGCCATGGCATACAGACCACTGTAAAAAGCAGCGTGGGCAATGGCACTAGTTTCTATCTACGGATCCCTAAAGCGATCTTCGCGGATACAACATTCAATTTGAGATCGGCCCAGTAGTCGCCGATTCGTTAAAATGTGGATCATGGCCCAGTTCATTAGTGGATATGAACTACCGAATGAAGCTATACCACCCATGTTATGGCCAGGTCAAAGCGATGAAAACGATCGATGGATAACGGGGAAGAGCCTCCCCAAATGAACGGGTTGCACGAGGAGCAATTGCTCTGATCACCATTAGGTTCGCTCGCATTTCATGCAGGTTAATTAATTGGTAGCTAGGTGCTTAATGGACATGTGATAGGTGAGTTCCTAACTGGGCACGTAGATGGTGATGTATAGGAAAAGTAAAACCATTTATCCCATGAAAAAGCCAATAACATTTCTAATTGCACGCTCACTGCTCATCGTCCTGTTGATCATTTCGCCTCGCGTGGTCTCCACCTCTTTCGCTACTGCTTATTCAATGAATAGCGATAGCGCAATGATCAAAGATGGCGCAGCCGATAAAGCCGCAATTACATTGATCAGGATCGATCTGGTCGGTGAGGATCTTGTTTCGCCGCCTAAGGAAAGCGCTGTATCCTATCAGCGTAAAGTGGAACGCATGAATGAGGTTTTTCGGGTACGCATAACAGCACCGGATGGAACTCCTATCATGCAAGGAACTTATTTGGATGCAGAACTTACTATACCACATGGCCTACATATCCATTTCTATTGGACCGGACAGCTCGAGAGCAAAGGCATGTATAACAATGGATCGAAAGCTGGTGTATGGGAGCGCTATTCGTTCAATGGTGAGAGACTTTCCGAGAAGGTGTATGACCTGATCGAAATAGCGGACATGAACTGAGTATGCGGAAAGGCTGCATACAATTCGTATCCGTACAATTGATGATCACATTGCCTAGCGACCTACCTCTTTGATGAATTGCTCTTCACTGATCGCAACAGCATCCTTGAAGTGAAAAACGGGTCCATAAGCATGTGCAACCCTGCGATAGACAGTGCTTCCGACCGATGTTCCAATTTCAATAACAGTGGTTACCCGAAGCTTCTCTTGGATCAGGTGTTCCTTTCTGTAACCTGACCCGGTTACTTCTTCGGAGATCTCGGATACAGTAGCATTGTTATAGGGGTGCGCGAATGAGGCAGTTCTGGCGCGCTCAGGTACATTGCTTAGGGTAGTATCGTACGCTTGCTTGTCTTTTTCTGACTTCGTGGAAGTGTTCTTTGATCCATGCATTACGTCCCGCGGAACTACAGTACTATCCTCATCGTTCCGGTCAACCACCAGTTCAGTTGTATCCTTATTTGTTACAGCCTCCACACCCCTCCCATTATCGGCGTTCGGTAGCATGAGATCGTTGGCGATGGATCCGGTATCTGCTTCAGCAGGATCCATTCCTGTGTACCGAATGCCTGTTCTCGGCTCTTCCAGACCTTTAGTTGTAGGGATCGGTTCCAGGTAATCGCCCATTTCAACATCTTCCCAGGACGACACAACGCGTTCTTTGAATTGATCATGCTGGGCCAATGCGTGTTCCACACGTTCCCGTATGCTTGGGTCAACGACGAGCGTATAATCCTTTACGTAAACGAGTTTCTTTTTCCTGACATCGTAATAGATCACCCCAACAGGCTGTATATAGCGCGCATGCCCCTCTTTTGGTTGAGGCTCCAGCAGCACTTGGAACGGAAAGGCTAAAGGATCTTCGGTCCGTTCCTCAGCAGGAATATGCGTATCGAAGAACAATTCCTTTGTGATATGATCGTATTTCTGAAAGCTGAATAAATAACCACTGTTCCGATCTATCCACATTTCCAGTTCACTCCGGTCCTCCATGCTGAGATCCATTGCCACACCATCTTTCATGGCAAGCACCAATACACCTACATCGGTTCCTTGGGCAACTTTGATCTTCCCGTTCAGCAATATCCGTGTTGAAGTATATTCTGGTGGTAAAGGCTGTGCGGTGCACAAGTCGCACAAGAGGAAAAAGGAACAAGCTATAATTAGTGGGTGGTGCATTGGAGGCGGACGTTCTTTTACAATGGCGTTTACGCCAAATGACCGAAGTAATGAAGGTGAAGCGGGGAGTTACCGACCTAATAAGAGGGTCAACTAGCTACATGTATTTAATTGAACTACGGACTGGTTCAGGCTTGGATCACATTTCTATTGGAGCAACCTGGCAAGGCCATCTCCGTTGAATAGTACATATTAATAAATGTGCCAAGAGCCGTCAAGTACCCGAGCGGATGTAGTGCTGTTGTATTAAAGTGACATTAGGTAGGAAGGGCCGCACATGGGGGAACTACTTCCCCGTATGCGGATCCATTACTAGCGCATAGAACGGGTGGTGTAATACTTAGGAATGTGGTCCTGCCGAGCCTTAAGACCGATGCCCACTTTCGCACGTTCTCAGTTAAAAGAACACCAATGCGCATTGTGTTACATGAACACCTTTCCTTCTTCACCGCCGTCATTTCCAAGAGAACCTGTCAATGCCGCAATTGCGATCTTAATGCCCGCGACGATCTTGCCATCGGAGGTGTCCCAGTAGTAGCCGCTCTGTGGTACTACCTTCAATACCCTAAGGTCCGGGTTCTCCAACCCATCCGGGACCCACGCATTCGCGAATGGGCTCCACAGCTCTTTTTTTAGTTCCTTATCGTTCAAGAATTCCGCCCGGCCGTGGATGGTGAGGAATTCTTGATCGCTGGGGTTGGCATAATGCAGATCCGTCCGCGGATCCGTGAGCAGCTCTTCATATTTGTGTGAGGTGGTCAACGTCAGGAACAGGAAATTCCCAGCATCATCCACTTTCCCGGTTGCCATTGGTCGAGTATTGTTGGGGTATGTGCCCAATTCCGTAACCATCATGCACGTGCGCTGGTGGTCCACTATCTCTTGGAACTTGGTGATCGCTAGTTTTCCTGTTAATGTTTTTTCGTTTCCCATTCTGTGTTTCTTTAATTCATGAAATGTTACCGGTCCGAATACCGGAATGTCTCTTTGTTCTTTGATGCGCAATTAGTGTACATAGCCTTGCATCATTGTGGAGAGTACGCCGAGACATGCAGGTAGTACCTTCAAGCATCCTTCGCACGCCGCTTCGGCAATGAAGTTCAATGTTGCTTCGCGACTGGTGAACAGGCCATAGATCTTTACGCCATTATCTTCCAATTTACCTGCTGCATAAAATGTTTCCGGCAGCGTGGCACTATCATCATATTCCACTTGCACCAGCCGAATGCGCGCGTCTTCATTGTCTTCTTGGAGCATGGTGCGCACAGCGCTTGCTTTATCAAAGAATACCGGTAGCGGCTGCTCTGGGAGCATGGCCGTGGGTGTTATGATGTAGGCCTGGAGGTTCATGGTGTTCCGTATTCAGGTGTGCTGCGGAAACGTTATACGATACCATGCCAAGAAGGGGCATTGCCTACGCGATCCAGCGGATCCGATCAATGCAGCCTCCCATCAGTCATTTGGGGTGGGGCAGTATTTCCCAGTTGCTCCCGATTCCGTGGAATGCTTGGAACAACACACCGCTTTTCATGGCATAACACATTTAAGGCATCACCCTCTCAACCGTGAGTTCTGAACAGCCCTTTACCAGCGCAAACTGTAAATGCGCCGCGCTCATCGCTATTCTGCTTCATGTTGGAACAGCTGTTCTAGATTCTTGGTGTGCAGTAATGCTACCCCAACAACGTTCATAAGTTTTAGGCTCACATACCTCTTCTTGGCACATGCGTTGAATTTGAATATGCGTCCTTGGTACACACCATTCGCCTAGTTCAGATCATGCACATGCAACGCACGTATATCCCTGCCACAGGAACACCATCATCCAGTAACGGCGCACTGACCCTGCGCAGTAATTTATACATAATGTACGGCGACACGAAGCATAAACTGTTATCGAGCATGTTCAACTCTTCGCGCATACCGAACGAACACAGGTACCGGCTTGATATGCTGGTGAAGCGCAAGGCGCATTTCTTTTTTGATCTGCGTTCCGGGTGTGAGGTGTTATCCGGCTTTGCATGTGCCTACCGTGTTGCAGGTAGTGAGCAACTGCAACCTGATCTGCGAACTGCATTGGAGCATGCCTATGCGCATGAAGGGATCCTCGGTGTGGACCAATCCGGAGTCAGCGGTACACAACTATTCACCAGTTGCAGGTTATTCACGGATGCGATCAATGCCGAACGGTTCTCGGAAAGGGAAGCTCAACAAGCGTATTATGATATCGCCCGTTCTGGGCGTATTAAGGTTGCTCTTACGGGACTTCAGGTCGTGTAATGGACTTTGAACAAGAGAATTGCCTTCCATTGTTCGCGAGATCTACCATCTTCGTGAACCAATGTCATCAACGAAGTTCGATGCGGATGTGATCGTAGTGGGTGGAGGGCCTGCCGGTCTTTCTGGCGCCATGCAATTGGCGCGTTGCCTGTTGCGCGTGTTTCTATTCGATACCGGGCGCCAGCGTAATTTACCAACGCAGGAGATGCACGGCTATTTAACGCAAAAAGGAATTACGCCCCATGCTTGGTTGGAGCTTGCGCGTAAGGAGGCCAAGAGTTACGGTGTACACATGCATGATCATTCAGTACATGCCGTTGTGCCGTTCGAGAACGGGTTCGAAGTACATGTGAATAACAAGATCTATAGAACGCGAAAATTGTTGATGGCCACAGGTGTGCGCGATCGGCTGCCGGACATTCCAGGGTTGGAGGCGCTGTATGGTAAAAGCGTGTTCCACTGTCCTTACTGTGATGGATGGGGCGTCCGGAATAAGGCGCTTGGCGCATTTGGCTACAAAAGCAAAGCTGTTCCACTGGCACTGCTCTTGCGCAGTTGGAGCGCCAACGTAACACTGTTCACCCAAGGACCGGCCAAGATCAAAAGCGATGATCGTCAGAAATTGGAACGGGCGGGTATCACGGTATGCAATGAGCTGATCGAACAACTTGTGGCACGAGCCAACAAGCTCACCCATCTACAAATGGAAAGTGGTGAGCGCATTCCGTGCGATGCACTCTTCTTCAGCAATGGGCACACGGCCAGTAGTACGATCATGGCAGATCTGGGTTGTGCGCATTTGCGCACCGGGGCGGTGATCACCGATCGCAAGCAACGCACACGGTTGCCAGGGTTATTCGTCGCAGGAGATGCCTCCATAGATACGCATATGGTAAGCGTGGCCTGTGCGGAAGGAATGAAGGCGGCCATTACCATACACCAGGAGTTGCTCACGGAGGATGGCGTACTTTGACCGGTCCACGCCCGGGGTCTCCTTGCTTAGCCGAACTCAAATGATGTGCTAACGCGATGAATTGATAGCGTGGCACGCGATCTTCTGTACTAACTGATGAAACCTGCATGCCATGAGCACTAAAAAGAAAGCCCCCGAAGGCAGCCCTACACGCACCACCATTGCACAGCCTAAGAAGCGCAACGCTTCTGAAACCGCTCCGGCAAGCAC
>JAGNUG010000038.1 GCA_017987115.1 Flavobacteriales bacterium
GCACCTACAATGAATACACTTACAAGAATGAGGTTGACAATTACGATCAATCCCATTATCAGTTGATCTTCGAAGAAAAATTGGCCGCCAACTCTACCTTTAATTTTACAGGTTACAGAGTTGATGGTAAAGGCTATTTCGAGAACCTGAAGGCCAGCGAGGAGAGTCCTGGATATTTCCCGGATCCGATCGTAGTTGGAGGTGACACGGTGCCAATGAACGACTTCATTATCCGTCGTTGGCTGGACAACACATTGTTAGGAGTGAATACTTCACTTTCGCATCGATTCAATGGTCACGACCTGATCCTTGGCGGATCATACAGCGATTATAGAGGTTCTCATTTCGGTGAGGTGATCTGGGCGCGCTATTCAGGACCTTTCAATAATGATTTCCGCTACTATGACAATGATGCTCGGAAACAGGACTGCAACATTTATGCAAAGCTGAACCTGAAGTTGAACGAGAGCTTACATCTATTCGGAGACCTGCAAATGCGAATGGTGAACTATGATTTCTTGGGATTCAATGACGAACTGAACAGTGCGATACAGAATAGTGTGTTCACGTTCTTCAACCCGAAAGCAGGTGTGAATTGGCGAATTCATGAAGGAGGACGGCTCTATGGATCCGTTGCGATCGCGAACCGCGAACCGAATCGTGATGATTTCACGGAAACCACTCCGACGAGCAGACCTACGAGCGAACGAATGGTCGACTATGAAGCAGGTTACGAGCGTCGCGGATCGAGGTACGCCACCGGATTGAATCTTTACTATATGGATTACACCGATCAATTGGTTCTCACCGGAGAGTTGAATGATGTTGGCGCGGCGTTACGAACGAACGTTTCATCGAGTTATCGCGCGGGTCTGGAATTAACCTGGGTCGCGCAATTCACGCATTGGTTCCGCTGGAAAGGAAATGCAACATTCAGTCGGAACAGGATCGTGGGTCTTACCGAGTTCGTTGATGATTGGGATACGGGCGGGCAGGTGGCCGTGAATTATCAGGAAACACCGATCGCGTTCAGTCCGGAGTTGATCGCGGGAAGTGAATTGAGTTTTCTTTTATGGCAGAAAGACGGAATTGGGATGGCGGATATCACCCTTATTACGAAATATGTTGGTCAGCAGTATTTGGACAACAGCGGAAGTGCAGATCGTGCGTTGTATGCATATATCGTGAACGACCTCCGTATGAACATTTCGTTATTCCAACGAAAGAACGCACCTAGGGTCGATCTGAATTTTACGGGTCGAAATATTTTCAATGAGCTGTATGCCAGCAATGGATGGAGCTACAGTTTTCGGACCAATGGCGAACGACAGGAATTGGTTGGGCTCTATCCGCAAGCTCCGCTTAATTTTATGTGCGGTGTCACTGTATCATTTTGAGAACATGGGGTCTGTATAGTACATTAGCCCTGACCAAAAACCCATCAAATGAAAAGGCGCGACTTTCTTGTACGATCATGTCAGGCTTGTGCAGCATTGGCAATTATCCCGGCTGCGACGTTAGCGAGCTGTTCCGGAGCTAAAGGATTAGCCCTTACGGCAGCAAATGGTATGGTGCAGGTTCCTGTGGCGCAACTGGATGCTAGCGGCAACACAATGGTAAAAGCCAAAGGCGCACCGGAAAACTTCATGGTCATCAAGAATGCGGATGGGACGTTTGAGGCCATAGGGCTGAAATGCACGCACAAAGGTGGTCCTGTAAAAATGAAGGGTGGACAGCTGGTTTGTGGTTGGCATGGAAGCACGTTCGATACAACAGGACATGTCATTGAAGGGCCTGCGAAAGATGACCTGCCACGTTACAAGACCGAATTGCTCGGTGAAACGCTCAACGTGAAATTTGCTTAGGTAAGTAGATCAGCTTACCGCTTCGCGCATCTCAAAGATCCGCTCGGGGTCTTCTTCGAACGCGGTACCGATAACAAGAACATCAGCACCAGCAGCGCACAAAGCACGTGCCCGCTTCGCATCGCGGATCCCGCCACCAACAATGATCGGGAGATTAACACTATTGCGCACGGCTGTTATCATTTCAGGTGATACAGTGAAGTCAGCACCACTTCCAGTATCCATGTATATTGTTCTAAGACCAAGCATTTCACCGGCCATTGCTGTGCACGCTGCAATACCAGGTTTATCTTGGGGTATGGGAAGAGTTTGGCTCACATAACTAACGGTTGTCGGTTTCCCTCCATCCACCAGCATGTATCCGGTTGGAATGGTTTCAATACCCATGGCCTTCAGGGTAGGCGCTGCCGTAACATGGTGGCCTATCAACAACTCAGGATTACGCCCACTGATCAGGGAGAGCAATAGAACGGCATCCGCATGTTTGCTCAGCTGCGAAGGACTTCCTGGAAAGAGCACAACAGGTCTATCGCTCCAACGTTGCACCAATTCCACACACTTATTGAACGCAGCGGACGTAAGCATACTGCCGCCGACAAAAAGCAGGTCAGCTTTTGCCATACACGCATTCTGCACGGTGCGTTCCAACTTCACTTCGTCCTGCCCAAAATCGGGGTCAATGAGCACGGCAAGGAGTTTGCGACCGGTGTTCTTCGCGGATATGATATGTTGAATTACGTTTTCCAAATCGTTGCGAACTTACGGAGGTTTGGTCATTCCGGGCTTAACCCGGTGTCGCCTTGAAAAGCGAGGGACTGTGTGCAGGACGTATGAAAGCCGCGAAGGTTGTTCCTGCTCATGAATGGAATGTTCAGTACAATGGTAAAAAACCTCAAGTTCAACTAATTCCACGTGCAACCCTTACCTTTGCGGCCCCAAATGAACACGACCATGCCACAGACCAAAGAACAACTCAAGTATAAAGTGAAGGATATGTCCCTTGCTGCTTGGGGCCGAAAAGAGATCGAACTTGCCGAAGCGGAAATGCCTGGACTAATGTCCTTGCGAAGCGAATTCGGTAAGGAGAAGCCGTTGAAAGGTGCACGCATCGCAGGATGCTTGCACATGACCATTCAAACAGCCGTGTTGATCGAGACGTTGGTCGAACTTGGAGCTGAAGTGACCTGGAGCAGCTGCAACATATTCAGCACACAGGACCATGCTGCCGCGGCTATAGCGGAAGCAGGTATACCTGTTTTTGCTTGGAAGGGTTTGAGCGAAAAGGATTTTGATTGGTGCATTGAGCAGACCATTTTCGGTTTCGAAGGTGGTAAGCCATTGAACATGATCTTGGATGATGGTGGTGACCTTACGAACATGGTGTTCGATAAGTTCCCCGAGTTGACCAAGGGTATTAAAGGGCTGAGTGAAGAGACCACAACAGGTGTGCTTCGTTTGCTGGATCGTGAAAAGAACGGAACATTGGTAATGCCTGCTATCAATGTGAATGATAGCGTTACCAAAAGCAAGTTCGATAACAAATACGGCTGTAAGGAAAGCGCCGTGGATGCGATCCGTCGTGCGACTGATGTAATGATGGCCGGGAAAGTTGCAGTGGTCTGTGGTTACGGTGACGTAGGTAAAGGAACAGCCGCTTCATTGAGCGGTGCCGGTGCTCGGGTTATCGTTACGGAGATCGATCCGATCTGTGCATTGCAGGCGGCAATGGACGGATTCGAGGTCAAGAAATTCGGGAACGTTGTTGGTCGAGCTGATATTGTGATCACCACCACTGGTAACCGTGATATCGTTCGCGGTGAACACTTTGAGAAGATGAAGGACAAGACCATCGTGTGTAACATCGGCCACTTCGACAATGAGATCGACATGGCTTGGATCAACAAGAACCACGGTGCTTCCAAAGTGGAGATCAAGCCTCAAGTAGATAAATACACGATCAACGGTAAGGATATTTTGATCCTCGCGGAAGGACGTTTGGTGAACCTCGGTTGTGCCACGGGTCACCCAAGCTTCGTAATGAGCAACAGCTTTACCAATCAAACGTTGGCGCAGTTGGAGCTATGGAACAACAGTGGGAATTATGAGAATAAGGTCTATGTACTCCCAAAGCATCTGGACGAGAAAGTTGCTCGTCTCCACTTGGAGAAGATCGGTGTTGAGCTTGAGGTGTTGAACGATACGCAAGCGAAGTATATCGGTGTTCCTAAGGAAGGACCATACAAGAGCGATGCTTATCGCTACTGATCCAAAAGACTTACGTAAACGAAAAGCCCGGCTCATAAGGCCGGGCTTTTTCGTGAAGTTCGATCTGGAGCGAACTAGTTATAGATCCTTAATGTCGTCCCGTTGAACGAGGTATTATACCGCTGTAACGGTAGCGCAGATGGACCTTCGGATACACTACCATCAAGGATCAAGAAAGCGGATTGGCAACAAGAGGTATCCCGCGCAATGATATTGCTGTCATCAACGATCACCCTGCACAATTCAGCTGTTTGATAAGGACAGTGCCGGTCCATGGCCACGAAGTCATCAGGGCTGCTGCGATAAACAATGATCCCTTGCGAACCTCCAGAGAGGTACAGCCATCCACCCGTTACCGCAATATCTGCATAAGACGGGTTGTTGACATTGATACTGATGTTCACGTTTGTCAATGGAACACCGCCCGGCTTGCTCTTTTTACATGACGCAGCCAGTAAAAAGCAACATGCTGCGATCAAAGGAATTGCGGACCTTCGGTACATGGACGTTCTAACGAATGGATACAAAGGTATCGTATGTCATGGTCTGTGACCGTTACATACAACAGAACGTTGTTTGTGCTCCAGCGGAGTTTTCGGTTCGTACGTATCATCTTTGTACGGTTATGAGACACCTGTTCCGCTTATTGTTGGTCATCTCACTGTTCTCTGTAGCTCCATATTCTTCGTATGCTCAAGACAAAGGTATTAGCCAGAAGAAGCAGGAAAAGATCCTCGCGAAAAAGGCCGTGAAAGACCGAAAAGCAGAAGCCAAGCGTGAAAAGCAGGGTAAAAAGCGCCACCTGAAGATCCAGAGCAAGGACGTTAGAAAAAGATTGAAGCGGAATACGAAACGGGCTGATAGAAGCGGTTCGAATAGGCATCGCGACGGGTTCTTCAGAAGACTTTTCGGTCGGAGGTAGTAATGGCAGTTGAGCAACCATGCCTCGTTGGACCTGTATATTTCGCTCCGAATTTTGGACAGATCGAACACGCGCCCGGTGATATCTTTACGTCTGGACGAGGTGCGCTGATCGGATTTCTTCAATTGATCTGGTGTACCGTATAGAAAAAAAGCAATGCGAACAACTAAGTTTGGAAGTCTTGGCGAAAAGAGATCTTCCTATATTAGCGCCCCCTCGTTGTCCAGTTCAGTTAGACGTAAAACCATCCGTTGATGTTGAGAAGACTATTCTCTATCGTAGTACTATCCTTATGTGCCGCAGTTACCGTGAATGCTCAAGTAGGTGCTGGTAGCTTGAAAGGAACCGTCAAAGACAAGAAAAGTTCAGAGCCACTTCCTTTCGTAAGTGTGGTCATTGAGCGCGGTGGCACGCAAGTGACCGGAGGCTCTACGGACTTTGATGGAAACTACTTCATCAAACCGATCGATCCCGGTACATATGATGTTGTCATCGCATATACGGGATACCAGCCATCACGCCAGACCGGTGTAGTGATCAACAGTAACCAGATCACATTCTTGGACATTACGCTGAATTCCGGAATCGAATTGGTGGAATTCGAAGTAGTGGAATACAATGTGCCGCTGATCCAGCGTGATGGTGGTGCATCCGGTGGAACTGTTACGCGAGAGGATATTGCCAAGATGCCGGGTCGTTCGGCTGCTTCCATTGCAACAACGGTCGCGGGAGCGAGTACAGCGGGTACTGAGGACAATGAAATCAGTATCCGTGGATCGCGTGGGGAAAACACGTACTATTATATTGATGGAGTGAAAGTTCCAGCCGGAGCAGGTACTGGTCTTCCAAAGAGTGCTATCGAGGAGGTACAAGTAATAACAGGCGGTGTGCCTGCGAACTACGGTGACGTTACTGGTGGTCTTATCAATATCACAACGCGTGGTCCGAGCAGAAATTTCAGTGGTGGCTTTGAGTACCTCACCTCGGGGTACAAGGTCGGTAACGATATCACGGATATTGTTGGGTTGGATAAATTCGCTTTTAACCAAGTGGAAGGATCACTGTTCGGTCCAATTCTATTTAAGAAAGATAGTTTAGGCAATAAGGAGAAGCCATTGATCGGGTTTTTCTTGAGCGGCCAGTACAGCAACATCGTGGACCCCTCGCCTTCGTATTTGGGAGATGTGCGTGTAGATCCCGCTTTGCGTGCAAGCATACTGGAGAATCCCGCAAGATTGGTTTCAACAGGAGGAGATGACTTTACATTGACCTACGCCAGTGATTATTTGCGGACTGGTGACATTGAGAGCATAAAGACACGCCAGAATGCAGGTGAGAAAAGATATCTGGCTTCTGGAAAGATAGACATTACGACTTCCCCAACTATTACGCTTACAATGGGAGGTTCTATGGATTTTGCCGATGTACAGGACTACAACCGTAAGAATGCCTTGCTGAATGCTGATAATAACTATCGTAAGAAGGATAACACGTTCAGGGGATTCATCAAATTCACGCAGCGCTTCTTGAACCGTACGGAGGAAGAGGAGAAGAAAGCAACCATTCAGAACGCTTACTATAGCCTGCAATTGGATTATTCGCGTTATCAGAGTAACATTCAGGACTTTGAACATGGTGAGAAATTTTTCGATTATGGTTACGTTGGGAGATTCGATATCTACAGTGCACCACAGTATGAATTGGATTTCATCAACGCACGTTGGAACAATGTCGGTTTGCGGGATACGTTGGTGACGTTCACTCCCGGTACGCAGAACCCTGATCTGGCCTCTATAAATAATTTCTATTTCAATGCATTGCCGAACGAAACGTTTCCAATAGGGGACCTTTTCTCCGCTCCAGGCGCTCCTGAGGATCCGAACTATATCGGGTACTACAATAATTTTGCGGAAACCCAAGCACGTGGTGTTATTTGGAATGGCCTGCGTCCACGTGACCTTTACGGCCTTTGGAATAATATTGGATTTCTTGATGATCCCGATGGTGCGGAATATCGCAAACGCCAGAATGATCAGATCCGTTTCACAGCGCTTGGAAGTGCGGATATCGGTGACCATGCGGTCAGTGTTGGTGTAGAGTATGAGCAGTTGACACAGCGTCGTTATGATCTTGCTCCGATCGGATTGTGGACCCGAGCGCGAGCGCTGGCGAACTTCCATACGTCGGAGTATGAGACCGAAACACCCACTGCGATCTTCCAGATACCATTCAGTCCATTACCTTTCTACGTCTTCTCACCATTGGTCGGTTCGGATCAGCAGAATTTCGACCGCAATTTGCGCACCTCATTAGGTCTTGATCCGAACGGTTCGGATTTCATCAATGTGGATGCCTTGGATCCGAGCGCTTTTTCGTTGGATATGTTCTCTGCGGATGAGTTGATCAACGACGGTAACAATTTGGTGAACTTTGCTGGCTATGACCATGTAGGTAATCGCTTGACCTCCAAGCCGAGTTTCGATAGCTTCTTTACCGCGAAGGATGAGAAGGGTAACTTCACACGACTTCAAGCACCGTTCCAACCGATCTACATAGCCGGTTATGTGATGGACAAGTTCGCTTTTGATGACATCATCTTCAATGTCGGCGTGCGAGTTGACCGTTATGATGCCAACCAGAACGTTTTGACCGATCCCTATTTGATGCAGGAGGCGTACACGGCGGGGTCCACGGTTCCTGATCAGGACATTGCGAACCAACTGGCCAACCGTCCGAGCAATATCGGTGATGATTTCGTTGTGTATGTGAACGATGAGGCGAATGCGATAACGATCAAAGGGTATCGCGATGGTGATACATGGTACAGTGCTACCGGCGTTGAATTGAATGATGGAGGAAGCTCTGTGCAGGAAGCAGGAGAGATCCATCCGTATTTGATCGAGAAAGGTCTTGCATCGGACGTGGAAGGTTCACGATTGAGCAAGAAAGCATTCAGTGATTATACACCTGCGGTGAATGTGATGCCACGTATTGCTTTTTCATTCCCGATCTCTGATGAAGCCGTATTCTTTGCACACTATGACGTATTGGTGCAACGTCCGAACGCAATCTATTCCCGAGGTGATCTTGCGGAATATGCGTTCTATGAGGTTTCATTGAATGAACTCAACAATCCTAATCTTAAGCCGACCAAAACGATCGACTATGAATTGGGTTTCCAGCAGGTATTGAGCAAATCGTCATCATTGAAATTGTCCGCATTCTACCGTGAATTGCGTGATCAGATCCAGATCGTTAATCGCAACAATGCATGGCCACGGAGTTACCGTTCGTATGACAATATTGACTTTGGTACGGTAAAAGGATTCAGTGCTGCGTTCGATCTTCGTCGTACCGGCAATATCTGGATGCGTGCCACCTACACCTTGCAATTCGCGGATAGTACGGGTTCCGGACCACGTAGCGGATTGGCCGTGATCAACAGCGGACAGGCGAACCTGCGGACCATTTCCCCACTGGATTTTGATCAGCGCCATCGGTTTACTGGAACTATTGATTACCGCTATGGTTCCGGCAAGGACTACAACGGACCTATGCTCTTCGGTAAACCGATCTTGAGCAGAACAGGTCTCAATACGGTCGTTATTCTGGGAAGTGGCACCCCGTACAGTGCAAGTAGTCAGGTTGTGAACGAAGGCGCGGACAACACGAACTATCGTTTGGACGGTAAGTTGAACGGTTCTCGCTTGCCTTGGCAGTTCTCCACGGATATGCAGTTGGATCGTGATTTCCCATTGCACTTTGGTGGTAAGGATGGAGACAAGGCGAAAACGAGCAACTTGAATCTGTACCTGTTGGTGACCAATGTCTTCAACACGCAGAACATCACCGATGTTTTCCGGTACACGGGTTCTCCGAATAACGATGGTTACATCGAACAGCTTACGGACCGTTCACAGATCGATCCGGATGCATTCCGCGACCTGTATGCGATAAAAGTGAACGATCCAGGAAATTACGGTGCTCCCCGCACCATTCGTCTAGGGGTACGTTTCGATTTCTGATGAATAAAAGAGCACAGATCATGAAAGGCTTTACCAGCGCAATTCCTACCAGAACCTTCGCACTGAGCTTAGCCGCCTGCATTGGCCTCACAGCTTCTGCAAAGAACCCTCCACCTACCGGTGGAATGGCAACACATTCCGGCCCAGCGTTAATGGCAAAGGCCGCAGCGTGTTCACCAGCTTCCCAAGTTACGCAACTGGCATTCAATAATGTCAGGGCTGTGATCGAGAACGGTGGAAATATGTGGGAACGCCGGGCGGGTAATTCGCGTTCTGGCTATGAAGTGCCCAAGACCGATGATTTCAGCGGTCCTAATGCGATCTTTGCCGGTGCGTTGTGGATGGGAGGGATCTCTTCTACTGGACAATTGAAGATCGCTGCGGTCCAGTACCGCCAGAATGGTAACGACTTCTGGCCGGGACCGCTTACCAACGATGGTGCCGCTACTGTTACCTCCGAGGTTTGTCTTGAGTACGATGAGTTCTATAGCACAAGCCGTGCACAGGCCGAAACTCATGTGCAGTATTTCAATTGTACCAATAGTCCCGACTGTAATATTGAGGAGCTTTTCCCTGATGGATATTCAATACCGACTGCATTTGTCGATTGGCCGGCCAATGGTAACCCTAGTGCAGGTCAGGATCTTTACTTAGCCCCATTCGTTGATACGGATGGAGATGGCTTCTATGACCCTTACGCAGGGGACTATCCGGATTATGGTTTTAATACCACCGTTGAGGATTGTAAGAATAAGGATCGCGACGATCCTGTTGCGCTCTTTGGTGATAATAATATCTATTGGATATTCAATGACAAAGGGGATGCTCACACGGAGACCAATGGCGAACCTATCGGTCTGGAAGTGCGCGCGCAGGCTTTCTCGTTCAATAGCAATGACGAGATCAATAACATGACATTCATCAACTATACGGTGATCAATCAAGGTTCACAGACGTTGACCAATACGTATTTCGGTCACTTCGTTGATCCTGACCTAGGATGCCCGGACGATGACTTCGTGGGTTGTGATGTGCAGCGCGGATTGGGCTTCGCATACAACTGGGACGATAATGACGAAACATGCCAAGGTGGTAGCAGTATCGGTTATGGAGCCCAGCCTCCTGCAATTGGAGTTGACTTTTTCGAAGGACCCTATCAGGACGATGATGGTATGGATAATCCTGGGCCGGAGCTCACGGGTGAGTTCGTTCCTTGCATTCAGGCGCGCGATCAGCATGGAATTCCGTACAAGGGATTGGGTATCGGTTATGGCGATAGTGTAATTGACAATGAGCGTTTCGGTATGCGCGCATTTATTTATTTCAACCGTGAGGGGAATTCGAACTTGACTGATCCGAGTAACGCTTCACATTGGTACAATTACTTGCGAAGCATTTGGAAGAATGGTCGGCCTCAGAGCTATGGAGGGAATGGATATTCTGAAGACCCGAATTCCATCCGTTGCTTTTATATGTTCCCATGGGATACGGACGTAGTTGGTTGGGGTACGGATTGTGCCGTTCAGCCGGATTGGCGGGAGACAGCACCGACACCTGCGCTACCCGATCGTCGTTTCGTTCAAAGTGCTGGACCTTTCACCTTGGAACCTGGGGCTTACAATAACGTTACCGTTGGAGTTGTTTTTGCACGCGCTGCTTCGGGTGGAGCCGCAGCGAGCGTAATTCCACTTCGCGTTGCGGACGATAAGGCACAGGCCCTGTTCGATAACTGTTTCAAGATCCTCGATGGCCCGGATGCACCGGATCTATCAATTCAGGAACTGGACCGTGAATTGATCCTGTATTTGGTGAATCCTGTTGGTAGTAACAATGAAAGTGAGACCTATCTTGAACTTGATCCGGTTATTCCGGAGTTGGGTCCTAATGGCCCCTATGATCGCACGTATTCGTTCCAAGGCTACAAAGTGTATCAATTGCGAGATAATACGATCAGTGTTGCTGACCTCGATGATATTAACCTTGCACGATTGGTTTACCAAGGTGACATTAAGGATAGCATTGGCCAGTTGATCAACTACACTTACAGTGATATTGTGCAACAGGCTGTACCTACCGAACAAGTGAATGGTGCGGATAATGGTGTTGAACATGCGATCCGTATTACGGAAGATAAGTTCGCTCAAGGCAATCCTGCGTTGGTGAACTTCAAATCGTACTACTACTTGGCCATAGCGTACGGCTACAATAACTACGAGGATTATAACATTGGTGCGGGAACCGGCCAAAGCAAGCCCTATGTTGCTGGACGTAAGGCAGCATTCGGGTCTATTCGCTCCTATGTTGGAATCCCGCACAAGCCCGCACCAGAAAGCGGTGGAACAATTCAGCATTCGAACTTCGGCGACCTTATGCCCGTTACGCGATTGGAAGGTCAAGGAAATGGTGGCTTGCGTTTGGAACTCGACCAGAGCAGCTTGGATGCCATTGCGACTAGTCCAAGTGGACGAGTTGGCGAAATAAGCTACAAAGAAGGCGCTGGCCCTATTGCCGTGCGGGTGGTCGATCCACTTGCAGTGCCTAAAGCTGAATTTGAGGTATGGATGCAGGATAGCGTTACCCCTGGTGATCTGAACGATGCGTACTGGTATATCACTAAAACAGATGATGACGGTGTTGAAACCAGATTCAGTGACCGTACGATCGACCTCAATTACGAGCAGTTGTTATTGGATTGGGGCATTTCGGTAAGTATTGGGCAAACATTCTACAACTCAACAGCCCAAGGTCCTGAGTTCTTGTCCACGGCTCCGGTTGGTAATGGCACCATCACGTTTGCGGATCCTTCGAAACCATGGTTGGAGGGAATTCCTGATGGAGAAGGCATCAATAACACACAGAACTGGATCCTTTCTGGTCTAACTGCCGATGAGGACTTCCCAATTTACAATGATCGTCTGAACAAGGACAATGCACAGGTCTACGAGAATATTCTTGGCGGGACATGGGCGCCTTGGACCCTCGTGGGTATTGATGATTTCCAGCCTGGAAGAGCTGGAAGCTTAGGTAGCTCAACGCAAACACCATCAAAGATCTCAGAAACACCGAGCATTCAATTGATCATTACTTCAGATAAGAGTAAATGGTCACGTTGTATGGTCGTTGAAGAAGAAGCGAATACATCGTTGTCCATGGGTGGTGCACAAAAACTGGGTCTTCGAAGCTCACCAAGTGTGGACAAGGACGGCCGAATGAGCGGTACCCCAGGTTGCAATGAAGCGGAAGCAACAATGAACGGTACCCAACCGACCGGTGCTGGATGGTTCCCAGGCTATGTAGTGGAATTGGAAACCGGTGAACGATTGAACCTGGCTTTCGGAGAGAATAGTTTCTGGGGAGGTGCTATCGGTCAGGATATGATATGGAACCCTGGAACGGATATTTTTACGAGTTCAGGTGATCCGACGTTCGGTGGAAGTCATTGGATCTATGTGTATAAGAATGATCGCAGGATCACTGGCAACATAGGTCGGGTGCCATCTTACGATGAAGCACAGTTCATGTACGGACTTGCCTCTAGTGGCGGAACCGCTGATCTGATCAATCTATACCGAGGTGTAGCATGGGTGGGTAGCGCGATCCGCAATGCGAACTTCTCCCATTTGGCAACTGATGTAAGCATTGTATTGAACGTGGCCCAACCATACGATGAATTCGTTCAATATCCGGGTGCGGTCGGTGATCCGATCCAGACACCCCTTAACAATGGTTTACCCTTGTACAAATTCGGAAGCGGCGATTACGCAGTTACACTTAGTGATGATGAAACAGCGAATGAAACGTTGGACATCATTGGCATTGTTCCTAATCCATATTACGGATTCAGCGGTTATGAGACCACGCGTTTGGACAATCGTGTGAAGTTCATCAATCTTCCTGAAGAATGTACGATCTCGATCTACAACGTTAGCGGTACACTGGTGCGTAAGTTCAGAAAATCAAATGACCTGACCTACTTGGATTGGGACTTGAAGAACAGTACCAATATTCCGATCGCCGGAGGAGTATATATCTGCCATATTGATGTACCCGGTGTGGGCGAAACAATATTGAAGTGGTTCGGTGCATTACGACCGCTCGATCTACAGAATTTCTAAGCTGACGACGCAATAAATAATGGACATGAAGCGAATTATAAAACGGTCCTCTGCTTTTGTAAGCTTGATCGCAGTACTTTCAAGCATGCCTGCAATGGCTGGCAATCCGGATCGTGCAGGAGCAGCAGGTGCCACTCAATTGCTTATCAACCCTTGGGCGCGTTCTGCAGGTTGGGGCTTGGCGAACTCTTCATCCATACGAGGAGTTGAAGCCATGTTCGGAAATGTGGCTGGACTGGCCATGGTCAACAAGACAGAGGTCTTGTTCACGAATACGCGGTGGCTTGAAGGTTCCGGTGTTTCGATCAATAGCATTGGTCTGGGCCAAAAGCTTGGTGCCTCCGGTGTACTTGGTCTTACTGCTACGATGATCTCGTTCGGTGAGATCGACGTACGGACCTATGATTCCCCTGAAGGTGGTCTAGGAACGTTCCGACCTACCATGGCCAACATTGGTCTTTCGTATGCGAAGAGCTTTTCCAACAGTATTCATGGAGGGATCTTGGTCCGTATGGTCAGTGAGTCCATTGCTAACGTGCGTACTTCAGGGGTTTGCTTCGATGCCGGTATTCATTATGTAACAGGTCCTACGGACAATGTTCATTTTGGCATAGCGCTTAAGAATGTGGGTCCTGCAATGTCCTTTGAAGGAGATGGTCTTGCGGTTCAGGGGCTGTTGGTGCAAGGCAGTGATCAGTTGACATTGGAGCAGCGCTCTGCAGACTTCGAAATTCCGTCCATGCTTAACATCGGTGCGGCATATGATCTGAACATGGGTGAAATGCATCGTGTTACGTTTGCGGCAACATTCACCTCCAATTCATTTACGAAGGACCAAGGTGTCTTCGGGATCGAATACGCATTCAAGAAGATGTTCCATCTACGTGGCGGATTCTTGTACGAGGATGGCATAACCAATGATGTGGACCGGACAACCGTATTCACTGGACCAAGTGGAGGGCTTAGCGTGGACTTCCCGTTCGGTGAGGAGAAGAAATCCTCCGTTGCTTTGGACTACGGGTACCGTACGACCAATCCATTCTCCGGCGTGCATAGCATTGGTATTCGGATCGCGATTTGATCACATTTCAAGAAGAAAGGAAGAGGACCTCTAGGGGTCCTCTTCTATATTTGTTACCATGGTACATGCTATCCGGAGACGGCATGGAGCCATTGTGAAAGTCGTTGTAAAAGAAACACGCATACAAGATGAGCACGGCATATTATACGGAGGAAGGCTACAAAAAGCTGTTGGATGAACTGAACCATTTACGTTCGGTGGAACGGCCACACCTTAGCCAACAGATCGCCGATGCAAGAGACAAAGGAGATCTGAGTGAGAATGCAGAATACCACGCGGCCAAAGAGGACCAAGGCATGCTCGAAGCGCGCATCGCCAAGATGGAGGAAGTTGTCGCCAACGCACGTGTGATCGATCCCGATCAATTGGATACGAGCAAGGCATTCATTCATACCACTGTACGAGTGAAACAACTAGGTAGCGACAAAGAGCGAAGCTTTACCCTGGTCGCAGAAAGTGAAGCAGATATAAAACTAGGCAAGATCAGCGTTACTTCTCCGATCGGGAAAGGCCTGCTTGGTAAGAGCGTTGGTGAGACTGCAGAAGTTGTCACCCCCACGGGAGGCACGAAATTCGAAGTGCTGGAAATAACGCGCTGATCATGCCAAGTATTTTTTCGCGAATAGTATCCGGAGAGATCCCGTGCCATAAAGTGGCGGAGGATGATCGGTATTTCGCATTTTTGGATATCAACCCATTACAGGAAGGGCATACACTCGTAATACCCAAAGTTGAGGTGGATCGCTTGTTCGATCTGGACGATGAAATTCTAGCTGGCATGTTACCATTTGCAAAAGAAGTAGCCAGAAAGATCAAAGCTGTGGTACCATGCAACCGTGTGGGCGTTGCGGTAATTGGTCTGGAAGTACCGCATGCGCATATTCATTTGATCCCTATCTTTAAAGAACGGGATATGGACTTCAGTGGACCGAAACTGTCACTGACGCAAGAACAGTTGGCGGCTATTGCTGATCGCGTTCGGAATGCGTGATCCTCGCTGCTGGTGATCCAACGTCACCTTACCCTATCCGGATTGTTACGGAGGAACGAACTCCAATCCTTCGCACTGCCACGGGAAGCTGGCCTTCCGCCAATACCGTTGTTTGCAAAATGATGGCATACCGCCACCGCGATCGCATCAGTCGCATCGGTACTGGAGGGTAGATCTTTTACGTTCAGGATATTGTAAAGCATCGCTGCCACTTGTTCCTTACTGGCATTTCCGTTTCCAGTAATGCTTTGTTTCACGCGTTTGGGAGCATATTCCACAACGGAGATATCCATGTTCAACGCTGCGGCTATCGCAACGCCTTGTGCTCGTCCAAGCTTCAACATGCTCTGAACGTTCTTTCCGAAGAACTGCGCTTCAATAGCAAGTTCGTCCGGGTGATGCGTTGCAATGATCGTTGATACATGCTTAAAAATGGCGCGTAGTTTCAACGTATGGTCATCCCCGACCGTAAAGCGTATGGCACCGGCCTCCAGCAATACGACTTTCGTATTCTGAACTAGCAACACCCCGAAACCCATCACCGTGGTGCCGGGGTCAATACCAAGAATAATGCGTTCCGATGGCCGGGACCTACTTTTGGCCGAAGCAACGTCTTGTTCAGAAACGATATCCGTGGGCCGCACACTACTCATAATCTTCCGTTGGGGGATTTTTTTTCTTGCATGTGCGTTCATATACACACAGCTCTCTGCTGCGAAAGGTACGCAGGCATTAGCAGCGCTCCGCCACTTGCGCACGGATGGTAATGCACCATGGGTGTTGTTGGTAATGCTAGTATGCATGGCCGTGAACTGGAGCCTGGAGTCGCACAAATGGCGCTGGCTATTGCGCCCAGTGGAAAGAATAGGGCGCTGGCGGTCATTGGTAGCCACGATCGCCGGAACCAGTGTTGGTCTTGTTACACCGAACAGAACAGGTGAATTTTTAGGCCGTGTGCTGTTCCTTAGACCTGAGAATCGCGTAAAGGGCAGTTTTGCCACAGCGCTTGGAAGCATTGCGCAATTCGTGGTTACACTGCTTACGGGCGCATTGGCACTGCTTGTGATGCGGGTTCTTGATCATCAATTCCCGTGGCCCAGCGGATGGGTAACATGGTTCATCTTATCACTTACGCTGATCGTTTCTTTAGGAACGCTACTGCTTTATTTGCATCCACCTTTGCTGAGGCAGATGTTGCTACTTGTTCCATTCTTGAAACGATTGGAACGTGCTTCCAGTGTGCTGAACGGATATGAATGGCCAGAACTATTGATGGTATTCTTCCTGAGTCTGGCGAGGTATGTCGTCTTTACAGCTCAATATGTATTGCTGCTTATGGTATTCGGTTCCGGGCTCAGTATCATCGATGCCTTGCTTGCAGTACCTGTGGTGTATCTTTTGAGTACGTTGGTTCCCACAGTAATGCTTACCGAGTTGGGTATTCGTGGTACAGCGGCTATTGCATTGTTGACCCCATTAGGTGGTTCAGAAATAGCAGTACTGCTCGCTACAACCGTGCTATGGTCCATTAATGTTGTTCTACCTGCATTGGTCGGAAGTTTGATATTGCTTGTCGCACGGATACGAACTGAACGTGTAACTGAATGACAGTTGGGTTGATCACGGTTCTTCTGATCTTTATGTGTGCATTTGCACAAGCCGCGGTATTGGAGGGTTGGCGATCTCGTGTCGCAGGTCACCAACGTCATGCCCCCCCCGACCTGAGCGCAACAGCGGATATTAGCGTTTCGATGATCATTCCGGTGCGCAATGGGGAGGATACGATCATACCATTATTGCAGGACCTCTATGCGCAACGGTATCCGAAAGAATTATGCGAGACGATAGTGGTCGATGATGGTAGTTCGGATCGCACGGCAGAGCTTGTTCTAGGATTCACGCGCAACTGGCCACAGCTTCGGTTAGTTCAATTGAAGAATGAAATTGGTAAGAAAGCTGCCATTTCGAAAGGAGTGGAGATCGCAACGGGAAAATTGATACTGCTCTCGGATGCGGACGTCCGTTGCACGCCGGATAGATTGCCCTCGCTAGTTCAATATCAGCATTCGACCAATGTAGCTATGGTATTGATGCCGGTCCTTACCAAAGGGAATAGTTCTATGCTCGGTCGTTTGCAAAGCGAAGAGCAATGCGCACTTCAAGCTGCAACTGCTGGAAGTGCGTTGGAAGGTGATCCGATCTTGGCCAATGGGGCGAATATCGCATTCCAAAAAGAGCGGTTCGATCAAGTAGAGGGTTACCATGGAGACCGCTGGGCCAGTGGAGACGACCTGTTCCTCATGAAAAAGTTCAAGAAGGCGCGGTTTCCGATAGGGTATCTGTTGGATCGAAATGCTATGGTGAGCGTTGAACCTGAAGCAACTTTGAAAGCTTTCCTTCAACAGCGCATACGCTGGTCCGGTAAGATGCGATCGTACAGCAATTTTTCCGGTATGCTTTCAGGGCTGTTCATCCTGTTGTTCCCGTGGGTTTTATTAGCGATCACTTTTCATGTGCTGCGCAATGTCGGTATCGGTGAGAGCCTTTTTTATACTGGAGCTTTGCTCGTTGGAGCTTGGGTGCTATGGTTGTTCCCGATCCTCCGGTTGACCCAAGAAATGAAAGCCTTCTTCAGTAGTACCGAACAACAGAACAACGAACAGGATCGATCACGGCGAAAGCCGTTCTTCAGACCGCTTTTTGCGCTGATCGCATTCACAGTATATGCCCCGGCCATCGCACTCGCATCCCAATTCATCCGACCATTATGGAAAGGACGAAAAGTCTAGGTTAACGATTCCGTATGGATCCTAAAAGCGTGCTTTAGAAGGGAAGGTCGTCGTCATCACCTCCAATAGGCGGCATATCCGCAACTGTCGGTGGAGGTGCGGACTGATGACCACCACCACTTGGTACGGCTGCTCCGGTTCGTTCGATCCGATTTCCAGCGAGACTTAAGAAGAATTTTGTTACGCCATCCTTACCGGTCCACTCACGGCCATTGACAAAAGCTGCAACAGTAACTTCTTCTCCTTCTTTGTAACCATCGAGCAAGCTGCAACGATCCATCGTGAATTCAATTGGGATCTGTTGGCTCCGCTGTCCGCTTGGTTCGGTAAGGATCAATTCGCGTTTCTTGAAAGTTGCTCCAACTTCTTGAATGCTTCCGATCTGTCTGATGTTTCCGGTAATGGTGACTTGTGCCATGGTGTTATCTTGCGTTGTACGCGAGTACTGTTCTCCATGCATCCTCCAATTCACCATCAAGAATAAGTTGATGGGCCTGGCTATGCAAAGCGGAAAGTAGTTCGCTGGGTTTATTCTGTAGGTCGATAAATATATCACTTAGCTCATTGAGCTTGTACTCGTTCACGCTGGTCTCGTCCGGAATAGAAAGTACAGCAGCTAATTTTCCAATGTCGTTACCGGTCAGAATGTGACTCTCACGCACTTCTTTTGGTAGCGCATCCGCACCAACACAAATGCCTGTGGTCGGCTGTGGAAGTTCAAAAAGTGCATCACCGTGAGCGCGCGTATAGAAGTGACCTCCTAAACGCCCAACAAGGTCGATCTTGCGTTGATCGATCCTCCCGTTCTCATCAAGAATACTCTCCGCGACATGGATCATCACCACTTCGCAGATCACCAGGTTTCCGGCTCCACCGCCAGTTCCGGTCTCGATCACTTGTTTCACGATACATTCGAATTGTACCGGACTTTCCTTCACGCGAAATGGTTTTATCTTTTCTGATGCGATCGGCGTGAAACCGGCTTTCTGGAATTCATCCACACCTTCGGGATATTCTGCACTGGCAACGTTGGTCTGTTCAACCATGGCGTAATTCACCACATTGATCACGACCTCCGGAACCGCTTTTACATTGTGGTACGTATGCTTCGTTGTGTTGTCCCGTCCCCTTCGTGCGGGGCTGAAGATCAACGTCGGTGGATTGGCTCCGAAACAATTGAAGAAACTGAACGGACTAAGGTTCGGTCGCCCATCGGCATCGACCGTACTGGCGAAGGCGATGGGTCGTGGACCGATCGATCCTACCAAGAGGCCATGCACCTGCGGAACAGTAAGGGTCGATGTATCGAAATGTTTCATCTGGAACGGTCCGCGAAGGTAAACGATCAATTCAAGGGTGATGATGTCTGTTTTCCGTTGGCCATAATTCGCGTTTATCATGGTCAAATTCCGAGGTATCTACCGATCAAATGATCCATTATCTTTGCACCCCTTATTGCAAAACCACGAACGGACGTGGCGGAATGGTAGACGCGCTGGTCTTAGGAACCAGTACTGTGAGGTGTGGGGGTTCGAGTCCCCCCGTCCGTACAACTAAAGGGCGATGCGTGCATCGCCCTTTTTACGCTAAATAACAGCACTGAACGAAATGAACATTGAACGCGAAGTGACCGGCAACCTCACCGCCACACTCAAAATGAAGATCCAACCGGAGGATTATCTACCCGGTGTTGAGAAGGCATTGAAAGAGCAGCGTAAGAATGCCGTACTACCCGGGTTTCGTCCTGGCCAAGTGCCAATGACCATCATTAAGAAGAAAGTAGGTAAGGCTTTGCTTATTGGTGAAGTTGAGCGCTTGATAGATACGAAATTGAAAGGCTATTTGCAGGAGAATTCATTGCGCGTTCTTGGTCAACCATTACCGAAAGCAGAGAATGCTGTGAATAACAATTGGGAAGAGCCCGGTGAGTTCAATTTCAGTTATGAATTGGGAATGGCACCGTCCTTTGAGGTGAACCTGGATAAACTAGGCGTCGAATACCCAGTTGTCGATGTGGACGAAGCTCTGGTAGCACGCGAGATAACGGATATGCAACGTCGATTTGGCAAGGTCGAGGATACGGAGGTGAGTGAGGACAAGGATATGTTGCTTGGTGATATGATCGAGCTTGATACCGATGGTTCGATCAAACAGGGTGGGATCTTGAACCGCGCTACCATCAGTTTGGAATTCGTTTCGGAAGACGCAACGCGACAGTCCTTGGTCGGTAAGAAGAAGGATGATGAGATCACGGTGGATCCGCATAAAGTGAGCAAGGATCCTGAGGACATGGCACACATGCTGGGCATTGGTGCTGATCAAGCAAATGAGGTAGGCGATAGTTTCATGTTCCGTGTTACCGAAGTGAAACGCATGGCCCCCGTACCGATCGATCAAGCGCTTTTTGATCGTGTTTACGGTAAGGACGCTGTTAGCGATGAAACTGGATTTCGCGCCAAGGTCAGTGAAGGGTTGGATCAGATGTTCCGCAGGGATAGTGATCGTCTGTTCCTGCGTTTTGCGATGAAGAAGATCCAAGAGCGGACCAGTGTTGAGCTCCCGGACACATTCCTGAAACGCTGGATCCAGGAAACGAGCAAAACGCCAGTAACCTTGGAGGATGTGGAAAAAGGATATACCGATTATGCCGAAGGCCTCAAACGCCAATTGGTTCAGGATCGAGTAATTGAGACCTATGGACTCGAGGCCAAGGGTGAGGAAATGGATGCGTTCGCTAAACGCTACGTCAGCGATCAGTTCATGCAATATGGCATGCCGGCACCTGAGGGAGAGCAGCTCCAACAAATGGCAGCCCGCATGTTGGGCGATCAAGAGCAGATCAACCGTATCCGTGGAACCATTGTTGAGCAGAAATTGATGGTCCACTTCAAGACCTTGCTTGAGCCAACCGAAAAGAAAGTGAGCTTTGATGAGTTCGTAACCTTGGCGCGTACGGTGTAATTCGTAGTCGATAAGCTGCCTTACTTTACCACACAATAAGATCAACCATGTTCCCGAAAGACGAATTCACCAAATATGCTGTAAAGCATCGCGGCATCAGTAGCACAACACTGAACGGTTATATCACATCTTCCGTAACACCTTACATCATCGAAGAACGTCAATTGAACGTTGCACAGATGGATGTGTTCAGCCGATTGATGATGGACCGTATCATATTCTTAGGCACAGGCATCAACGATCAAGTGGCCAACATCATACAAGCGCAATTATTGTTCTTGGAAAGTGTCGACGCCAAGAAGGATATTCAGATCTACATGAACTCTCCCGGTGGATCCGTTTATGCGGGTCTGGGTATTTATGATACGATGCAATACATCAATTGTGATGTTGCTACGATCTGCACGGGCATGGCGGCAAGTATGGGAGCTGTGCTTTTGTGTGCAGGTGCAAAAGGAAAACGCAGCGCGTTGAAGCATGCGCGCGTAATGATCCACCAACCCATGGGTGGTGCAGAAGGTCAAGCGAGTGATATCGAGATCACCGCACGAGAGATCCAGAAGTTGAAGAAAGAGCTGTACGATATCATTGCCGCACACAGTGGTCAGACCTACGAAAAAGTAGAAAAGGATAGCGACCGGGATTATTGGATGCGTGCCGAAGAGGCGAAAGCCTATGGTATGATCGATGAGCTTCTCGTGAGGAATCCGAAATGATGATCTTCGGTCTGTAGTGATCTTCGTTATAGCTGATCACTTGTTCTCACCTAACACTGTTAAGATCCCGGACCGGTCATCACTGGTCCGGGATCATCATTTTCGATCGGCCGTTGACCTATGTGGATCCCAGAAATTGGCGCTCCGGGGTCATTCACTGTATCTTTGCGGGATCCCTTCTCAGTTACTTGTTTGCTGAGCTAGGAAAGGTATATGGAAAAGAAAGAGATCAAATGCTCGTTCTGCGGGCGCGATAAGCAGGATACCAACGTATTGATCGCTGGTATTACCGGCCATATTTGTGATAGTTGCATCACACAAGCGCAGAACATCATTTCCGAGGAACTCAGTCAACGCACACGTTCCGAGGTTGAGGGAAATCTGATCCTTCAGCGTCCATCGGATATCAAACGGTTCTTGGATGAATACGTTATTGGACAGGACGATGCGAAAAAGGTATTGAGCGTTGCTGTATACAACCACTACAAGCGCATCGTTCAAAAACCAGTGAACACGAATGATGATGTGGAGATCGAAAAGAGCAACATCATATTGGTTGGTGAAACGGGAAGTGGAAAGACCTTGTTAGCGAAGAGCATTGCCCGAATGTTGAACGTGCCATTCGCAATTGCGGATGCCACCGTGTTGACTGAAGCAGGTTATGTTGGCGAGGATGTGGAGAGCATATTGAGCAGACTTTTACAAGCTGCGGATTACGATGTTAGCAAAGCTGAACGTGGGATCGTCTTCATAGACGAGATCGATAAGATCAGTCGCAAAAGCGATACACCGAGCATTACGCGTGATGTAAGTGGTGAAGGTGTTCAACAGGCCTTGTTGAAATTGTTGGAGGGTAGCACGGTAAGCGTACCTCCACAAGGTGGTAGAAAACACCCGGAGCAGAAATTGATCCAAGTGGAAACGAAGAACATTCTCTTCATTTGCGGTGGAGCGTTCGATGGTATCCAGAAGATCATTGCGCGCCGTGTGAAAAGCAGTGCTGTCGGTTACAGTGCGAGCAAGGAACAGCGTATCAATGATGAGCATTTGTTGCAGTATGTTTCTCCAACGGATCTGCGCAGCTACGGGTTGATCCCCGAATTGATCGGTAGGTTCCCTGTTCTTACGTATTTGGATCCCTTGGACCGAGAGAGCTTGCGCCGGATCCTTACCGAACCAAAGAATGCGTTGATCAAACAGTATGTCAAGCTTTTTGATATGGATAAGGTGAAATTGAGCTTGGATAAGAAAGTACTTGATTTCATCGTTGATAAAGCCTTCGATTACAAATTGGGTGCTCGTGGTCTGCGTAGTATATGCGAAGCCATTCTCAATGATGCTATGTATGAGATGCCTGGAGCAGAGGATCGCCCGGCCGAGTTGCGGATCACGCTCAGCTATGCGCGCGATAAATTTGATCGCTCACGGTTGAGTGCGCTGAAGGTTGCTTGATCACGAGGCACACATTACCTTTTTCCTGGTTTCGTTGGAGCTGCTCGAATTCGGATTTCCATTCACACGCTGTTGGACAGATCATACTTTGGTTCTTCGATTGCTTGATCTGGGTTAAATTTGCTCCTCAAATCCATGCTGTGGTCCAAGGACCGTATTACCAATTGAAAACAAAAAAATGATGAAGAACCTATTACTCCCAGCGTTGCTATTTGTAGTTACACCAGCATTAGCGCAAGATCTGCCACAACCGAGTTCCCATGGTGAGGTGGAGCAGATCGTTGGCCTTACAAAGGTCGAGGTGGAGTATTCCCGACCCAGTGTAAAAGGAAGGACCATTTTCGGAGGGCTCGTTCCGTTCGATCAAGTTTGGCGTACAGGAGCTAACAAAGCAACACAGTTCGAAACAGATGGTGTGATCGAAATAGAAGGCCAGAAGCTTGAAGCAGGCAAGTACTCTTTGTTCACTATACCTGGCGAAGGAGCTTGGGAGGTTATAATCAATAAGAACACCGAGTTATGGGGAGAAGGTGATCGTAAACCCGAAGAAGACGTACTGAAGGTCAAGGTTAAGGCCGAGCCAACTGAATTCACGGAGACATTCACCATTGGATTCGGGAATGTGAGCGGTGATGATGCTGTGCTTGAACTACGCTGGGAAAAGACCAAAGTCTCCTTGAACATCCATGCGGATTCACAGGACAAGGCCATGGAGAACATTAAGATCGCTATTGAAGATCCTGCTGCAGACTACCGCACTTACGCTAGCAGTGCGAGGTATTTGGTGGATCATAAGCTGATGCCCAAGGAAGCATTGGCCTACGCTGAAAAGAGTGTTGGACTTGAGAAAAAATATTGGAACACGCACACATTAGCTTTGGCTTACGCAGAAAATGGCGATGTTTCTAATGCCATGGAAACTGCGAAAATGAGCTCTGTTTTGGCGAAAGAGGCCAAGTCTGAGGCGTATGTTGCCTTGAATGATGCATTGATCAAAAGTCTGCAGGGAAAAACAGAAACGAAGAGCAAATTGGACGCCACTGGGAAGTAGTACTTTGGCTGACCCGATACTTAGAAAAGAGCCCTCTTTTGAGGGCTCTTTTGTTGTTTATGAGCCGCTAAGGAGCACCAAATTTGAGGTGGTGTCCAGTGATGATGTATACTCACTGGCTCAACATCGCTTTAAGTGGAACCCAATACGTACTATGCCATTTGCGGCGCAGGCGTGACGCAAGTTCAGCGGGAACGCGCTCATGGCGTAAGATCATGCGTGTACCGGAAGCGACCGCCTCAAGGCGTACACTGATCTGTGAATAATGCAGTTCCGGCCAACCGATCTGGTGCGCACGCCAACTTTGCACGATCCGTTTTCCAGGGTCGAGAGCTAGGTTAACACCGTCAATATATCCATCAAGGGAAATGAAAGGGTCGCCAACCTTTTTTCCGATGCGGGCCTTTTGATGGGTAAAGCGACTATGCGAGCGTTCATTCATCAAAGCGTCATACACCTTTTCAGGGGAGGCAGCGAATGTTGCGCGTTGTCGGATGGTGGTCACTTCCATTATGAATGAGCGTAAGAGCGTTCAATATAATCCGGAAGATCAGGAATTCATGCTCATCTGGTTTGCAAGATCGCGTGGCTAAAAGCCAACCGGTGCACAGTTCATCCAATGAAGCGTATGAACTGGAACGATAGTTCGTTGGATGCCTAACCGCAACTGAGGATCGATTTTCGATCCGGTACCCCTTACGAGAAATAAGGAACAAAAAAAAGGGCCGTCTCGGAAGAGACGGCCCTTTTCATAAAGGTCTATGAAATTACTTCAACGTAACACGCTGCACAGTGCTAGCAGTCTCGTTGCTTACACGTACCATGTAAACACCTTTCGCTGCATTGCTCAGGTCAATCTCAGTGCTACCATTAATGCGCTCAGCATGAACGATCTCACCGATCACATTGGTCACTTCAACAGTGTACACACCAGCCACTTCAGCATTAACACGGAAGATACCATTGCTTGGGTTAGGGAATACAGTGATTCCGTTAAGGCGCTCAACTTCGCTGATACCAATGGTCGGGTCAGTAATCAAACGGACACCGATGGCATTACCGTTACCTGAGGTTGTGGCCGAACCGGAGATGAAGATCAAACTTGCGATGCTTGGTTGTGGAATTGTTCCATCATTCACAACACTGACATCTGTCTGTCCGCCATCGCTGAACATTTCAACACCTGCAAAGTATGCATTCGGTGTTAGCAGAACCGGGTCAAAGAATGGCACTTGCACTACGCCAGCAGCAACATCAGCAGCAGTCAATACATAAATGTCACTCTCCGCAAATGGAATTGTCATAACAGCAGGATTCGGCAACACATCAGCTGTATCGCGCATCGCTGCTACAAGGACGGCGCCCTCAACGCTATTGCCTCCAAGAACGATCTCTAGGCCATACACAGTGATGTCGTTTGTGATCTCATAAAAGCCTAAAGTGATGAATCCATCCTCACTACCAGTGAAGTTTCCAGTACCCAATGTGGTAAGTATTTCGGTTCCAGCTACGTTCAAACCTATGTTGTCCAAGGAATAAATGTTGTTATCCAAGGTGAAATTGCGCACGCGTGTATCGTTGGTCAGATCCTCTTCCAATCCATCCTCATCAGATGAAACGCTAAAGTTCACAGTATAGGTACCCTCTACCAAACCACCTGGTAAAGAAACAATCTGTTCCATCACAGCCGTATCACCAGATGCCAAGAGTGAAAAGGTTTGCGAAGCACTAAAAGAAGCAGCTCCTAATGGGTCCAGAACTTCGGCAGTGATAATGACGTTGTTCTGGTCCATTTGACCAAGATTGCGAACACTCGCTCCCAACGTGAAGTCAGGTCCTAATTGAGCAATTGGAACGCGACCGTATTGAACGCCAGAATTTGTATGTGAAATAATGGCTGAGAGCAGATTACGATCGTATTGTGGAATCTCTGAAAGCGCAAGATCATCGATCGCCCAGAAATACTCCCAACCACTATCCCATTCGAACTGTAGATAAACTGTAGGTTGATTGGCGGCAGTAGCCGTGATATCTATCTCTACAAGCTGTGGATTAGCAGACCATCGTTCGCAAGGAGGAAGCACATCGCCACCTGCGGTCAAGCAAGGAAATGGGAAGTATTCATCCCAATTCACGCCATCCGCGCTTACGCGTACTTTAACGAATTCTGATGCATTGTTCTCATATACGCCGATCAAGCTCTGCATGGTGAAAAGAACAGTGTTCTGTCCTTGGCAATCAATAGGAGTGGTGGTTACTACCATATGAGCTGGAACTGCAGGGGCACCTGCAAGCTGGCGATCGGAATCGGCCCACAGGTAACCATTGGAAGCTGTGGCACTCATGAATGTTGATGAAGGCAAAAATCCCAGAGCAGAGATCGCAATTGCATCTGGATCATTGGTCCACTCAAACGTCACTTCTTCACCAGGTGCAGAGGTGTCATCGATGTTCGTCCAGCCAGAAGGGATAGAGCCTCCTGAAAAATCTTCTGTCCAGAATGGAGTTACGCGATCATCGCCGTTAGTTGGGTTGATCGAATTTGAACCATGTGCAGGAGTGAATTGGCCCGGTGTGTGCATTTTGGCTGCACGCGCCGGCGTTATGGAATTCTGAGCAAATGCACCGCTGCCGATCAACGCGACGGCGAGTGCTGAAATGTAGATCTTTTTCATGTCCTTTTATTGAGGGTACTTTAGAGGGTTTAGCCACAAAGAAACGAAACAGGCCGCTTGGTTCCAAGCAAAAGTTGCTTTCAAAAGAACAGATCTAACAACCATTCTTGGGAATTCTACTATACTCTTATGTGAGCGCGTTCCATGGTCTCTTGGGAGAGAAAGCGCTTCGGTAGCGGCGTTCAATAAAACTTGCCGACACACCTGATAGATCAAAATGAACGCAGTAAGAACATTGAGATCAGAAGGTCAGTTCTGTATGCGTGGGATCAACTGCTGAAATAGGACTGCCAACGCGACAAGAATTGCAGGAGCGATCAGGTTGTACCATAGGAATCCGATCTCTAAAGGGTCAATTGTGATCCCATCATTATTCGTGACTGCGAGTATATCATAGGTGTCCAACGCAAAATGGATCAATACCAAGGCTTGTGTGATCAGCGCCGCAATGAATACAGCAGTGCCTCCAATGCGTTTCAAGAAGAACGCAACAAGAAAGATCCCAAGTATGGTTCCGTAGAACAAGGATCCAAGAATGTTCACAGCTTGTATCAGATTTTCGAATAAGTGGAAAACCGCCGCAAAGACCAAAGCCAATAACCCGAAGACGATCGTGGCGCGTTTAGTTGCTTTCACCTGTTCGGCATCCGTTCTTTCCTTCCGCACCACATCCACAATGCTGGTGGTCGCTAAAGCACTTAGCTCTGCGCTGGTACTGCTCATTCCCGCACTGAAGATCATGGCCAACAACAACCCGACGATGCCAATTGGCAAATAGTCCATTACGTAACTCACAAAAATGTAATCCTTGTCGTTGGGTTCGCGGTCGGGTAAGGTTTTTTTGATGGTTTCAGCGTATGCATTCCTCTGTGAGGCGTCAGTTGCAAGGTCACGGGTCAAGCGTTCATGCGCACGTTCTTCGGCTCTCCCATCATTTTCTCGTCGCGCCTTGATCCATGCCGTTGCATTGTTCCGTATGTCGGTCGTGGTATTTCTATGATCCAGCTCGACCTCGCGAATTGGAAAGTCGAGATGCTCTTTTACGCCCGCTGGTTGCGGTCCGCGCCCTTCGTAGGCGATGTTGGTCATTGTTTCCATATTCGCTGAGTTCCAATGGATAGGTGCTGCATGGAATAGATAGAACACATAAACCAGAACGCCTGTTAGCAGAATGAAGAACTGCATGGGGATCTTCAGGATCGCGTTCATGAACAACCCTTGTCTTGCTTGCTTAATGTCCTTACCGCCCAAATACCGTTGTACCTGACTTTGATCGGTTCCGAAGTAAGAGAGCTGTAAAAAGAAACCGCCGATCAGCCCGCTCCACAGGGTGTATTTCGTGGCTGGATCCCACGATGTGTTCACGACCTCCATTTTCCCCAATGAAGCGGCCAGAGAAATACTCTCGCCGAACGATATATCGCTGCTGAGGTAATAGATGGTAAAACCGAACGCTGCAAATATGCCGAGGAACATCACGGCCATTTGTTGCTTGTGCGTAACGCCCACTGCCTTTGCTCCGCCGGAGGTTGTGTACAGGATAACCAATCCGCCAATGAACACGCATGTCCACGATAGCGGCCAATGCAGGATCTTGCTCAGGATTATGCTTGGTGCGTAGATCGTGATCCCGGCAGCAAGACCGCGTTGGAACAAGAATAATCCAGCGGTAAGCAATCGCGTTCGGTCATCGAATCGCTTACCGATGAACTCATACGCTGTATACACGTTCATTTTGTAGTACAGAGGAATGAACACGTAGCCGATCACGATCATCGCCAGTGGCAGACCGAAATAGAATTGGATGAACCCCATGCCATCCAAGAACCCTTGTCCGGGTGTGCTTAAGAAGGTAATTGCGGAAGCTTGCGTAGCCATCACGCTAAGCCCCACCGCCCACCAACGGTTATCTTTCCCACCACGCAAGAAATTATCACTGGTATTCGAAGAGCGTGTTTTCCACACCCCGTAGCCCACGATGAAGCCGAGTGTTCCGAAGAGGATTATCCAGTCGATGAAATGCATGTTAAGACTCAATTCACAAGACACAATTGTCAAGTATTAAAGAGGGAAGTGGGGTTAAGGCACAATTCACAAGTTTCAAGCATTAAAGAGGGGTCATGGAATAAGTGCACATGCTTGTTAGATCTTTACAGCCTTGAATCTTGTGTCTTGTGTCTTGTGTCTTCTGTCTTGATCAGTGATTCTTGTGTCTTTTGACTTGTGTCTTGTGTCTTGATCAGTGATTCTTGTGTCTTTTGACTTGTGTCTTGTGTCTTGATCAGTGATTCTTGTGTCTTTTGACTTGTGTCTTGAAATCAAGAGATGCTAGGTTATCCGTCATTCTACTCTTTAGCTCCTCCAAGGTTATTCTTCGCAGTAGCAAGGATCTTTCCAAAAATCTTGATCAGTTCTTCGAGTTCTTGTAACAACCAGTTCATGCCCTCGTCAGTTGTCGGTAGTAGTTCCGCTCCTTTCATCATGCGAATATTCGATCGGCTTTCCTTCAATTCCTTGTGAGCGATCCGGATCGTGTGGATGAAATCCTTAGGCGATTCAGCGCTTTGCGATTCGCCGTAATGAAATGCCGGAGCCGTTCCGCAGCGGATCAGTTGCCCACCCATATGCCGACCCGCCACGGTATTCGGCAATCGGTCCACAAAGCGAATGATCGCAGACCCAAACGCGGTGGTCCGCTCTTCAAGATCATATATCCGTTGTTCTTTCATTACTTCCTTGCCACTTGTGTCTTGAATCTTGTGTCTTGACACTTGAGTCTTCCCTCTTTCTTCCTACTTCTTCTCTTCCCTCTTCGAGATCAAATTCGCCCAAAGCCGATACGCGCCCGGCACTCCCGCCGGCAACTCCCTGAAGAAGCTGATGCCCGTGTAGATGTACCGTCCTTTGCCATAGTCGCACGTGATCAACGCGCCTTCAAGTGGTTCT
>JAGNUG010000039.1 GCA_017987115.1 Flavobacteriales bacterium
CTTTTGAGCCAACTGTTCCACACGATGCTAGGATGATGCAGGCCAATGCCTGAAAAATGGACCTTATCTTCATTGTTAAGCGTTGTCTTTTTCCAATAGTGAACGTACGACTTCGTTTGCTTTTTTAGGATCGGCCTTACCCTTGGTACCCTTCATTACTTCCCCCATGAACAGGCCAAGTAGGCCTTTATTCCCAGCGCGATAGGCTGTTACTTTATCCGGGTATCGGGTCATGACCTCCTTCATTATGCGTTCCACCACATCATTGTCGGCATCTTGCACGAGATCATGGGCCGTCGCAATTTCTGACGCGCTGGATGACACATCAGCTAACATCAACGGGAATAATTTTTGGCTTGCACTGGAGTGACTGATCTTGCCACTATCGATAAAATTGATCAGGCCTGCCATGCGCTCTGAAGTGATCGGAAATTCCTCCATTGCAAGGCCGTTTTCGTTCATCCAACTACGCACATCGCCCATTACCCAATTAGCGGCTGCTTTGTGATTTTTGGTGTCTTTGATCAAGTCCTCAAAATACAATGCCGTTGCTTTGTCGTCCGTGAGAATTGCTGCGTCATATTCACTTAAACCCAATTCTCTGGTGTACTTAGCACGAAGCTCTCGGGGTAAGGGAGGCATCGCCTTACGAATGGCCTCTTTGTGCGTTTCAGAGACTGTAATAGGTTGCAGGTCCGGTTCTGGAAAATACCTGTAGTCGTGCGCCTCTTCTTTGCTACGCATGCCGCTTGTACTTCCGCTGGCGGCATCGAACGACCGGGTTTCCATGTGTATCACTCCACCAGCTTCAAGGATCTCGCTTTGGCGTTGCGCTTCAAATTCGATGGCGCGCATCACGTTGCGGAAGCTGTTCATGTTCTTCACTTCACAACGTGTGCCGAATTCCTCAACGCCTTTTAAACGTAAACTGATGTTCGCATCGCAACGCATGGACCCCTCTTCCATATTTCCATCGCAGATATCGAGGTAACGCACCAAGCGACGGACCTCCACTAGGTAATCGTATGCTTCCTGCCCGCTACGGATATCGGGTTCGCTTACGATCTCCACCAAGGGAACACCAGCACGATTCAGATCGACAAGGGTGTTGAAGGGGTCGACATCATGGATGCTTTTTCCGGCATCCTCTTCCATGTGGATGCGGGTAATACCGATCCGGGTCATGTTGGTTGATCCGGCATTACGTGTGTTCGGAATATCAATGAACCCATTGGTGCAGATCGGTGTTTTGTCTTGCGTGATCTGGTACCCCTTCGGTAGATCAGGGTAGAAATAGTTCTTCCGCGCATAATGCATCCACGGCGCGATCGTGCAATTGGTCGCTAACCCGATCCGAACGGCATGTTCGATCACGCGCTTGTTTGCAACGGGCAACGTACCAGGGTGGCCCAGCGTCAAAGCCGAGACATTTGTATTCGGGTGATCTCCGTATGCATTAGGATCGCTACTGTAGGCCTTGGTCTCTGTGATCAACTGTGCGTGTACTTCCAGCCCTATAACAAGGTCGTACTTCACACTCCAATGCGGGGCATTGGTTCCTGTTACTGATGCCTGAGTATCGATCTCTTTAACCATTCAATTCAATTCCTCAATGGGTCTACTCCTTTACTATTATCCCCTGCCCAAAACTTGTCTACGAATAACTTAACGAAGTTAGCTGTCCTATAATTCTTCGCTTCTTTCGAAATTAGCTTTCAGGAACAGCGCTCAGGTATTTCAAACTACACGTGATCACCCTTCATCTTTCACCTTCAACTACCTGCGATCATTAATTCTTTCAGCGTCATCAGCGTTACATTTCATTCGCCACTCAACAGCTCGCGATCAATTCCCGCATGATCAAGGTGAGCTTAGGTTCTGCAACTTCGGCGACGCGCTGGACCATTTCATGTGTCGTTTTTTCGATGCGTCCTTCTACACCCATATCAGTGATCACACTCATTGCGAAACATGGAATTCCCATTTGTCTTGCAGCGATCACTTCAGGTACGGTACTCATACCCACTGCGTCACCACCAATATTCCTAACATAACGATATTCGGCAGGGGTCTCTAAGGTTGGCCCGGTGAGCCCAACATACGTTCCTTCGCGCACCGTGATGTTGTTCTTGGCCGCGATCCCTTTTGCGGTTGCGATCAATGCATGATCGTATGGTTCACTCATGTCCGGAAAGCGTGGGCCGAGCTCATCGATGTTCTTACCGATAAGTGGGTTCGGGAAAAGGCAAATGTGGTCGGTTAGGATCATCAGGTCGCCAGTGTCATGCGCTGGGTTGACACCTCCGCATGCATTGCTCACGAAGAGCCTGTGGATCCCCAAGAACTTCATCACACGAACGGGCATGATCACTTCATCCATGGTCCAGCCTTCGTAGAAGTGGAAACGGCCTTGCATTGCCACAACGGGCTTACCTCCAAGAATACCGAACAGCAATTTTCCAGGATGTCCTTGAACAGTGCTCACCGGAAATTCAGGGATATCCTTGTAAGCGATGCTGAATTTCACTTCGATCTCTTTCCCTAGACCGCTAAGCCCCGTGCCGAGGATGATCCCGGTCTCTGGTTCGAAACCGTCGGTGGCTTCCTTAAGGTGGTCAGCTATGCGTTTTATGCGTTGCAACATGGCGTTGGATCAGTTCAGCGAAACGTTCAGGTTCATTCAAAATTACGGCCCTCATACCGATCACATAAAGTGGCATTCCTTCGAGTGCACTACCCTTGATCACTGAACCAAGCCTTGCGGCATCCTTTTCAGTGGTGACCAGCATTTTTGGGCCGGGTGCGAATTTACCAAAAACCGTCGCCAGATGGTGAAGGTCTTTAGAAGTGAACATATGGTGGTCCTTGAAAGCGATGTGCTCAGCGCGTGCAGCCAAACCACGAACGTGCTGAAAGAGCGGGTCTGGATCAGCAATTCCCGTGAATAAAAGGACCGTCGGCTTTTCATCTGTAACCGCTATTTGATCACTCCAAGCGCGAAGGTTTTCGTATTCGATCCCACTGAAAAATAGCTGCTGATCCGAGTCGAGCCGTAACCGACGCCTCCACTTTTCTTGTTCAGTTACGCTTGGTAACGAAGGGCATTTAGTGACCACGATAACCTGAGCTACTTCAGCCCTGTAGCGCAGATCACGCAAAGTTCCGGCCGGAAAGAGCGCGTCATCAAAATACGGTCTTTGCCACGTTGTAAGTAGAATGTTCAGACCGGCATTGAGTTTTCGGTGTTGCAAAGCATCATCCAGGACCACGGTGTGTACTTCCGGCAGCTGTTGCTGTATTGTTTGAATACCCGCAATGCGATCGGCTCCGACAAATACATGGACGTTGGGAAAACTTCGTTTTACTTGAACGGGTTCATCGCCTGATAACTCCGCTTTGTCATCGGCCTTCACTTCGTGAATGTCTTTGCCTTTTCGGCCATAACCACGGCTTAGCGTTGCGATCTGATCTGTGCCCTTCAGAATACGCAGAACAAGTTCCATCATAGGCGTTTTTCCAGTTCCTCCCAGAGCCAGATTTCCAATTGCGATGGTCGGTATTGCGGGGCTGACCGGTCTGATCACACCGGTATCATAGAGCAGGTGGCGTACACGTAAGATCGCGGCGTGTAGCAAAGTGAAGGGAGCGAGTAGAATGCGCAGCAAGGTCATCGGAGGATCAAAGATGGCACAACTACGGAATTGCTATGGATCGGATCGGTGATCCGCGATACACTGACATAGGGTTATGACCATTGATTTCAGGTCAACCCTGATGGTTACCTCACGATCGTCAAATGCGCCCGTTTACTGATTTCACGTGTAAGTTCGCACGGGTCTCTGTGACGCATGGTGTATACGTAAACACCTATTGGAACTGGTGCTCCGCTGTATGTGCCGTCCCATTGGTCCGTGGTATCCGTAGTCCTCCACATTTTGGTGCCCCACCGATCGAAGACCTCCACCTCGTAACCCGTATCGGGTAGGTCCAAGTTCGCAGGCCATAGTTCATTTATTCCATCGCCGTCAGGGCTGAACGCGTTGGCTAGGAACAACGTAGGCTCTGTGCGAACGTCAACGGTTATCGCCAGCGTATCATCGCAATGGTTGGGTTGCGTTGCATAGAGGGTGAAGTCATAGACTGCGTATTCCGGTGCATCCCATTGAATGTAGCCATTGCAAATATTGAAATATAGGCTATCTCCTACGAAAAATGCGCAAGAGTCCGTACTGCTCCCCAGTGATATCTCAACGAGCTTTGAACAAGGGATCTGTTCCGCAGTAAAAATTGCTGGCGTCTGTGCGTTGATAAAGATGCTGTCTTCTACAGGGATGTTCGGGCAACCATCAGCATAGAAACCTTGCCACGTAACGCGTTGGTAACCTGACTCGGTGAACACGGCACGGTCATCGAAGTTCATGGATTGTCGATCCAGCCAGCGCCATATGACATTATCCGCATCCGAGGAAACGGTCGTTAGGGGTACAAGCGTCATTTCGCAACCTGTGTCCGGTAAAAGGATCTCACCTGTCGGGGCCGGCAATTCAAAAACAGTTACGGGAAACAAGTATTCACAACCTGCTGCATCAATTGCGGTAACATTCACGACACCGTCGAATTCCGGTGGCATCGTAATGCTCGCCGTTGAGTCTCCAGTATCCCAAACATATCCTATTGGTTCGTAGCCTCCATATGCTATGGGTTCCAGCACGGGAGTCACTCCAGGACAATAGCCACCTTGCACATAGATGCCAGGTCCGGGAACCACGGTGTCCAATTGCAGAAAGCAAATACCGCTTGTATCTACCATCAAGATCGTTACAGGCCCAAAGGGTAGGTTGTTCTGTGTAGCGTTGGTAGTGGGTAGACCTCCGTTCCACGAAAAAAGGTAAGGCCCTCCAACGTCAGTGATCACAGTTATTGAACCATCCGCGATATTCGGGCAGCTCACTCCTAGGATATCGAGTTCAGCTTGGCATGTATCGAGCTGGGCCATTGCCCAAGAGGGTAGAGCCAGAGCAATTAGAATGGATACTATGCGCATTTCGGCCGCAAATGTCGGTCTTTGTTCCATGCATAGAACTAATTACAAAGACCAATAATTGTGTGATGGGGGTATTTCTATCCTGCGTTTGATCGTGCATGGAGCGACGACATGGAATAAGGTCGTTCCTTCGTGTCATGAAATTAAGTGAATTGATCACTGCTTTGGAGCAATGGGCCCCACTAAGCCTACAAGAATCATATGACAATAGTGGAATACAGCTGGGCGACCCTTCCATGGAGGTCTCGAGTGCTTTGGTCTGTTTGGATTGTACCGAAGCGGTAGTAGAGGAAGCTGCAGCGCAGAAATGTCATCTTGTAATTAGTCATCATCCGTTGATATTCAAAGGGTTAAAGAGCCTTTCCGGTAATGGTTACGTAGCGCGAACACTTAGGGCTGCAATAAAGCACAACATCGCTTTATATGCCATTCATACGAACCTGGACAATGTGCATGATGGCGTGAATGGAGAGATCGCATCTCGCTTGGGATTAGATCCAATGGGCGTGCTGGACCCTAAAGCTGATCAACTACGTAAACTATCGGTATTCGTTCCTCATTCGCATGCCGAACAAGTGCGTATGGCTATGTTCAGTTCCGGAGCCGGGCATGTGGGTGATTATGATGAATGTAGTTTCAACGTTGAAGGAATCGGCACATTCAAAGGTTCAGAAGGAACGGAGCCTTATGTAGGAGTAAAAGGTGAACGCCACAGTGAGCCGGAAACGCGCGTGGAGGTCATTTATCCGGTTTTCAAGGAAAGGTCGATCATCAGCACCATGCGAGCTGCACATCCCTATGAGGTGGTGGCTTATGACCTGATCCCATTGCATAACAGACATCCGCGGATCGGTAGCGGTCTAATAGGCGAATGGGACAATGCGCTGTCCGAACAGGAGTTCTTGGCACGGTTGAAGGAAGTATTCGGGTTGAAGGCAATACGCCATTCCAAATTATTGGGCAGACCGATCAAGCGTGTTGGAATGTGTGGCGGTTCCGGGGCCTTTTTGATCAACAGGTCGAAGAGCGAAGGTGTTGATGCATACATCACAGGGGACGTGAAATACCATGAATTCTTTGATGCTGACGGTAGTCTGTTGTTGGCTGATATTGGGCATTTTGGAAGCGAACAATTCACCATGGACCTGATCCAACGCAGATTGGCCCAACTTTTCCCTACCTTTGCCGTCCGTTTGACGAAAATTGTCACGGATCCCATATACCATTACTGACCATGGCGAAGACCAGCGTGAAAGAAGTAAAAACTGCATCCGATAACGGTAAGGCTACTAAAAAAGCCACATCAAAGACCGATAATACGATCGCTGAGAGGCTCGTTGAATTGTACCGTTTGCAGCACTTCGATACATTGGTCGATAAGATCAAGACCCAACGTGGAGAGCTTCCTCTTGAGGTACAGGACCTTGAAGATGAGGTTACGGGACTTGAGACACGCATGACCAAGTTGCAAGGTGAGCTCACGGAAATGGAGGAGCAGGTCACCGATAAGCAGAATGCGATCAAGGACGCCAAAGCCCAGATCAAAAAGTACGAAGCACAACAAGCCAAAGTGCGAAATAACCGTGAATACGATTCCTTGACCAAGGAAGTTGAATTTCAGAACTTGGAGATCCAGCTTGCTGAAAAGCGTATCAAGGAAGCCAAGGCACAAATAGACGGCAAGAAGACGGTGGTGGAGGAAAGCAAAGAGCGTTACTCTGAGCGTAAGAAGGATCTGGCGTTGAAGAAGAAAGAGCTTGATACCATCATCGCGGAAACAGAGAAGGAGGAGAAGGAACTCACAAAGAAAAGTGACGCTGCTGCTAAGCACATCGAAGCACGTTTGTTGAGCGCCTATGCACGTATTCGTGAGAATTCACGGAACGGGCTTGCTGTAGTTCCTGTTGAGCGTGGTAGCTGCGGAGGTTGTTTCAACAGCATTCCGCCACAGCGTCAATTGGATATTGCCAGCCATAAGAAAGTGATCGTTTGCGAACATTGCGGACGCATCCTCGTGGATGAATACGTGGTGGAAAGTGTAGAAGGCGGTAAGTGATCCTTGAACTAACAAGAATTCAAAAGCCCTTCGCCTATTGGTGAAGGGCTTTTTTATTGGGGCGAAAATGAGCCAACGTAGACCTATTAGGGCCTTAGGCTCACAGTGACCAACCCTCGGTAATTGGTGAGTTTCTCGCGGATCGGGTCGACCAGGTCAGCATTGTAAGGGTATCTGGTCGCTGAGCGATCACTATAGTTCAGTCCCAATTCAACACCTACATGATCCGTGCGATAACCAATGCCCGCAGCATAGGTCTTCAGCGCTTGTCCATGGCGCTGGTCCGAGGTCAAATAAGCATCCGGAACAAAGCTCCAACCAAGGCGGTAATACCAGTTTCCTGCACGCCATTCCGTCCCTACACGGATGGTATGAACAACTCTGAAGCTTTGCTTGATCGCAGCATTCTCCAAGGAAAAATCATAATCATCGACCAATTTATCATTCCTGCGGAATCGCATTTTCGTATAGTCCGCATATTCATAATCAACGCTGATCACACCGTTCTTTCCAGCAACATATGCAGCACTTAGCGCTGTTCTCCATGGAGATCTCACGCGATAACTGAATATCCCATCCGGCGATGATTCGGAATAGCTGGTTCGGCCATCTGCATCCGGAGAGCGGAACGAGGTCCTAAGTTCATACACATAGACATCGTTCAATTGCATCCATTGAGGGCTGTGGAAAGCAGCGCCCATTCGGAATCGCTCCGTAATTCGACCTATTACTCCAACTTTCGCGTTCACACCATTCCCGGTCGTGCTCAGGTCCTCGGTATACGATAGGTCCTTCAGGTCCAGGCTTTCATCCAAACTGGTTTCTGTATGCTTGGTCGTGCGCTTGAACCGGTGACTCGTAATACCGATCGAAATGCCAACATAAAGCCGATCCATATAGTTACCCGAATAGAAGAAATTCGTGTTCGTGTTCGCTCCACGGGAATCCACGGTGTGGATCTGTTCGGTAGGTGATCCGAAAGGAATGGCGGGTGCATACTCGTTCAGGAGCGTATCGCCATCCACATCAACAGCGGGGTCTATTCCGTACGCATACCATGCTAAGCTTGAGCTGAATGGAAACGCATCCGAACTCAGATCATCAATACTTGTTCCGCTGGCCTCATTGACGAATCGCTGAAGAATTGTGCTCGGTATTGACTTGCCAACTGCTTGGGTAGCAAAGTGGTGACTTTGTTGGCGATCGTAAACAACGCCGAATGTCCCGCTTCGCCAATCATTATCCTTATCGGATGGATTATGCAGGATCAGCGATAAATTGTTGAAATAGAAGCGTGCCTTCGAATCGGACGTGCTCTGTCCATAGAATCTGCTTGAGGCGTCATTCACTTCCAACGATGGCGTAAGCGTAAGTTCGGTGTTACGGTAAAGACCAAAACCAGCTGGGTTTATTCCGATCGCTCCTGGGTCGGCACCGACCGCACCGAATGCATTGGCCATTCCATTGCTACGTGCCGTTCCTCCAGGCAAAAGGGAACTGATACGAAGAGCATCTTCTTCGTTCTGGGCCATGGAAACCATAGCTAATACAAGCGTCAGTCCGGTAAGTAAGGAGCGCCGAATTCGATCTGGATACATCATCCGCAGTTCGCTGATCATCGACGACGTCCGCCGCTATCTCCACCAGAACCACTACCTCCACCGGAATTATTGTTGTTCCTACTTCCGCCATCATTACGCGAAGGCGCGGCTCTTTCTGTGCCGTTGTTCCCGCGGGCTGGGGAGGTGCGAGGTGAGGTTTCCCTCGATGGACGTGTAGTTGGTTGACGTTCTGGCTCGTAATAACGGATCCTGGTCTGGTCCGGTGTACGTGTTTGTTGACCTTGAATTGGCTGTAAACTACGTTGGTCAGTAGCACGGTTGGTCAAACCTATCGGATCCCGGAATTCATTGGCCGGTCGCGAAGATGCTCCTCCAAGCCCTGTGGAACTATTTCCACCCATTCCAGGGCGATGGCTTACCACAGAACTGCTGCTACCACCTACGATAACAGGCGAATAATAGGGGCACGCGTTACCATATGGACCATAGTAGGGACCCCATCCACCATTAAATCCACCGTATGGGTTTCCGTAATAGCTACCGAAACCTCCGTAGCCGCCATATCCACCATAGCCACCATAGCCGCCGAACCCATTATACCAAGGATCATAGAATGCGTTTCCGTAAGGACCATAGGGGTTCCACCCGGAGTAATATCCACCATAGCCATAATTCGGAATCGCCGACCAGCCACTATATATACCGGTACCATAGCCAAAACCGATCATCATCCCATTCTGTCCATAACCGAAACCGGTCCTTCCCGCTAACCCGGTCAAACCAGAGTTGAAACCGAAGCGACCGTAATTGTAATAGTACGGGTCGTTATAGGCCATGTCGTAGTAGTTGCTCGGAGCATATTGTGTGGCCGTTTCAGCATCGTAATAATCATCACTTGGAGGTGCACTCTTTTCTTGAGTTTGGGGTGCAGGTTCCGATGCAGGAGGTACATCCGAGATACTGGCAGTTAGGGGAGCATCACTCGGCATGTAATACACATCATCGCGCACATCGCTCGCGGTGCGCATACTGCCACAAGAGGCAATAGTTAGAGCCAGCAGAGCTACTACTGGTGAGATCCGGATCGAAGTGTTCATGTTCATCTAGTTGTTAAACCCACGTAACGCTGCTATGCGTTATCGGGATGTGTACTTTAGCCGCCCACATTTCTGTTCGTACAGAACAAAAATAATACCACATAATAGGCGATGGCTGATAATCTTACGAAAAGAGCGGATGACTATGCAAAATGGTACAATGATCTTGTGCTGAAAGCGGATATGGCCGAGCATAGTGCTGTGCGAGGCTGTATGGTGATCAAGCCGCATGGTTATGCTATTTGGGAAAAGATGCAGAGTGCCCTGGATCGTATGTTCAAGGACACCGGTCATGTAAACGCTTACTTCCCCATTTTCGTACCCAAAAGCCTGTTCGAGGCCGAAGAAAAAAATGCGGAAGGGTTTGCCAAGGAGTGTGCCGTTGTTACACATTACCGGTTAATGGCCGACCCGAACAACAAAGGCAAGTTGATCGTTGATCCAGAGGCGAAGTTGGAGGAAGAGTTGATCGTGCGGCCAACAAGTGAAGCCATCATTTGGAATACATATCGCGGCTGGGTAAAGAGTTACCGTGACCTACCCTTATTGATAAACCAATGGGCCAATGTAGTCCGTTGGGAAATGCGGACGCGCCTCTTCCTTCGCACTGCCGAATTCCTGTGGCAGGAAGGACATACGGCACATGCCACGAAGGCAGAGGCCATTGAAGAAACCGAACGAATGTTGCAAGTGTATGCCACATTTGCAGAGGAGTGGTTGGCCATTCCGGTGTTACAAGGGGTGAAAACAGCCAGTGAACGATTTGCAGGAGCCGAAGAGACCTATTGCATTGAAGCGATGATGCAGGACGGCAAGGCACTGCAAGCAGGAACTTCGCACTTTCTAGGACAGAACTTTGCAAAGGCCTTCGATGTTCTCTTTACCAATAAAGAGAATACGCAGGAGTACGTTTGGGCAACAAGCTGGGGAGTTAGTACGCGATTAATGGGCGCTTTGATCATGACCCATAGCGATGATAATGGGTTGGTCCTTCCGCCCAAACTGGCACCTGTGCAGGTGATCATAGTACCGATCGCAAAGAATGAAGAGCAGATGGAGGCCATACGAACCTATGTAGCTCCAATGATCGGCGAGCTAAGGGCCAAGGGGATCTCGGTGAAGTTGGACGACGATGATAAGCGGAAACCTGGATGGAAGTTCGCAGAGTACGAATTCAAAGGTTATCCTGTGCGGATCGCGATCGGCCCGCGTGATATGGAAAATGGTACAGTGGAGGTAGCGCGACGCGATACATTGGAGAAACAGGTGATGCAAGTGACGGATATCGCGGATAAGATCGAGCATCTATTAGGTCGTATCCAAGACAATCTTTATCAGAAAGCATTGGCGTTGCGCGATAAGTTCACTACTGCTGTTGATACATACGAAGAATTCAAAGTAGCCATTGAGAAAGGCGGTTTTGTCCATGCGCATTGGGATGGTACGCCAGAGACCGAAGAAAAAGTGAAGAACGAGACCAAAGCCACGATCCGCCTGATCCCATTGAAGAATGATGGAAAAGCCGGAAAATGCATGGTTACGGGTCAACCAAGTCCACAACGTGTAGTTTTTGCCAGGGCTTACTGATGAAAACGCCGAATAGGACCACTTCGGACCCGCATGACCTGGTCGTAAACGCATTACGGACCAAAGCGGCTGTTAAGCAAGACATTTATCGACGTACGAAAGAGATGTACGCGGAAATGAAAGAAGTTCTGCAAGAGATCGCTATGGACCTGAAGGAGTCGGTCAAGGATGATGAACGGCTCGTGGTCGACTTTTTGGATAAGGGCAGTGCATCCAGCGAGCTGAAAGTTGCCGGCGATACCCTGATCTTTCATATGCATACCAACGTTTTCCGGCTGGATCAGAGCAATAGTCTATGGAAGACCAGCTATCTTGAAGAGGATGAAATGCGAGGGTACTTCGGGGTAGTGAACATGTATAACTTTCTAAGCGATTCGTTTTCCTTCAATCGTGAACGGGACGTCGGTTATCTTGTTACGCGTCTGCTTCTGAACAAGGACGGACATTTTTTCGTTCAAGGCAAGCGGCAGATGGGGTTCTTGTACAACGACCTTGCGACGAATGTCCTGGATCGGAAGCACCTGAAGGAACTATTGTACGCTGTTATCAACTACGTCATGGAATTCGATCTCCTTGCACCACCTTATGACCAAGTAAGCCAAGTTTCCGTAAGTGAGATGAACGAATTGAATGCGAACCAGCAATTGAGCACTGGGAAGCGATTAGGGTTCAGGTTTCAGGCCGATGTGGACGGAACACATTAGCACTTAAAGGAAAAAGATCGGTATCGTTATTTGTAGAACCGCTTCAACTCGCTACATTTGCCGTCCCTTTGCAAAAAATCGTTGCAGTGGGAATTGACATAATGGCCCGTTCGTCTAGGGGTTAGGACGCGTCCCTTTCACGGATGAAACAGGGGTTCGATTCCCCTACGGGCTACTGGCAGAACGCCGCATTCCTTACAGGTGTAAGAGAATGCGGCGTTTTTATTGCGCTGGTCCAGATCGATCTCCTCATGGCGTTAGACAGGATCAACGGTGCATCTGAGGATACTATCCACCGGCCCTTATACGTTCATGCAGCTTCATACACGCTTCATTGTGTGTTATTAGCATTCCATCCTTTCTGCACCAGAGCTACCCGTGTATCTTTGGCCGTTGTTCTGATAAAAGCCTCATGGCGCGCTGGAACACAGAAATAGAATAAGGTAGATACCAACAACATACACCACGCATAGATCGCTTGAGCATGGCATTTAAGAAGAATTGGGTCTTAGTAGTATTAATGGTCCTCGTGCTAGGATCCTGTGTAGGTAAGCGCAACATCAATTACCTGAATGACCGCTCGTTGAGCACGGGCTCCAGCAAGTTGTTCGAGAATCGCAAGTTCGAGTATCGGATCCAATCCAATGATGTACTATCCATCAGGGTACTTGGACTCGATGAAGCTACAAGTCGGTTCTTCAATGTTGAATCAACTGGTGCTGCAGTGGGTATGAATGAGTCTTCTTTGTACGTGAATGGCTTCAGCGTGGATAAAAATGGTCAGGTCCAATTGCCTACTGTAGGTAAAGTGAAGGTCCAAGGGCTTACCGTAGGGGAAGCACAGGACCTATTGCAGCGGAAGATCAATGAATATTTCACCAACGCTACCTTGATCATGAAGTTGGTCAGTTTCCGTGTTAGCGTTCTCGGCGAAGTAGGACAACCAGGAGCCTATTTCGTATACAACAATCAGATCACCTTATTGGAGGCACTCGCAATGGCCGGTGGGCCGAAGGAGTACGGGGATAAGACCCACGTTACCTTGATGCGCCAAAGTGAACGCGGAGTTCAAGCGCTCTACGTTGACCTTTCCAGTACGGATGTTCTGAGCAGTGAGTATTATTATTTGCTGCCGAATGACGTTGTCTATGTACCGACACTTAAGGCCAGACCAGGCCGGATGAATTTGGAGGTTTTTGCGATCCTTCTCAGCACATTGAGCACTGCCGCGGTAGTGTTCACGGTAATTCAGAACAATTCCAATTGAATGAGTGCATCTGCGAACGATACGATCGATCTGCAAGCGATCTTCAGAAAACTCCTTTCCAAGTGGTGGGTGTTCTTCATTACCTGCGCGTTAGCGATAGGTGGAGGTGTGGCCTACATCAAGACCACGGCCAAGATCTACTTGGTGAAGACCGTGGTGATGATGAGTGAGAAGGATAAAAGTGCAATGGGTTCCAAGGAGGAGTTCCTAAAAGGCAGCGCACTGATGAGCAATAGTTCCGCAGTTGAGGATCTTATCGCACAATTGGTCTCGGTCTCCAATGTTACCAAGACCATGCAACGGTTGGAATTCGGTATCGCTTATTACGAGCGGAAGGATTTCCTTACTCAACAAAAATTCGAGTACCCGCCTTTCTTCGTGAAGTTGGATACAGTTGCAATTCAGGTCTTCGGTCTTCCCATTCATGTGAAAGTGGATCGCGAGGCCGGCACTTATCGTGTGCAGGCGGAAGCAGAGCACGCACAACTTTACAACGTTCAAAAACAGATCGAACTGGAAGGATTCATTGCCGATTACAAAGTGGATGAAGTGCGCAAGATCGGCGAACCGTTCGTTGCGGAAGGACTGAGCTTTACGATCGAGTTCCCGGAGGATCGCAACTATGGGAACGATAAGGAACGGTATTTCACGATCAATAGCTTGGACGCGTTGGTGGCGGAATACCGGGATAAAACAACAGCCGGTGCACTAAGCGAGGAGAGCAATATCGTGGAAGTAATGACCACGGGCGAGGTCATTGCGAAGGAAAAGCAATACCTCAATAAGTTGGTTGAGACCTTCATTGAAGGTGAGTTGTTGCGTCGTCAGCGAAAAGGACGGTCAACGATCAACTTCATCGATGAGCAGATCGGTGTCGTTTCCGATTCATTGAGGAAATCACAGGAAAGCGTTGAGAAGATCAGAAAGCAGGATGGCGTATTTGATGTTGGCCAATCCGTTGATGTGATCCTGAATGATCGTTCACGATTGGAGGACGAGCGCTCGCAATGGGTGAGGAAGAGACAGTACTGTGTCTCCATACTTTCAAAATTACGTACGAATACGGACTACCGCAACGTGCCTGCACCACAATCATCCGGAATTGATGATGCCGTACTGAACAGTACCGTTCTGGAGTTGACCAAACTCTCTGCGGACCTTGCAGCGGAGAACATGAATACCGTGAAGAGCAACCCGAAGATTGTGACCATGGAGCGGCGGATACGCAACCTCGTAGGTTCGTTGATCAGCACAGCGGAAGGGTTGGTAGAGCAAGCTGATATTACGATCGACGACCTGAGCAAACGGCTAGGCACATTGAACTTCCGTATGAACAAGATGGGCAGTACGGAAGGAAGTATTTCGAGCGCCGCCCTTACCTCCGAACTGACCGGAGATCTCTACAATTATTTGATGGAGAAGAAGTACGAAGCGAGTATTGCGGTTGCCAGTGATCAAGTGGATAAATACGTGATCGACGTCGCGCGTAATGCGAGTGGAAAGCCGATCAAGCCTGCCAAGAAAATGGTATTCGGCACGGCGTTGATGTTAGGCTTGCTGATCCCGTTAGGATTTCTACTGATCCGTGACTTCTTCAATGATAGTATTGAGAACCTGGATCAGCTGAAGCGCGTTTCATCAATACCGGTGCTTGCAACGATCCCAACAAGTAAACGCAAGCGCATTATGCCCGATGAGCCGAAATCGTTGCTCGCGGAATCGTTCCGGACAGCACGGATCAACTTACAGTACTTGAATACGGGTAAGCAACGGCAGGTCGTAGGCTTCACTTCAAGTACAAGCGGCGAAGGCAAGACGTTCTGCGCTGTGAATCTTGCAACGGTCATGGCGATAAGTGGCAAGAGGACCATCATGGTCGATGCCGATATGCGCCGGCCACGCCTTGCCGAAACATTAGGCCTTACCGATGAGAACAAGGGGTTATCGACCTACTTGATCGGTGAAGCAGGATTGGATGAGATCATCCGGAAGACCGACATCCAAGGCATGGACATGATCAGTGCAGGGCCAGTTCCTCCGAATCCATTGGAGTTGGTGGAATTACCCAAGATGGAAGAGTTGTTCACTGAGTTGCGCAAGCGCTACGATAACATTATCGTAGATGCATCGCCAATGGGTCTGGTCAGTGAATATGTGATCATTTCCCGCCATACCGACGTGTCTCTCTATGTGGTGCGCGAAGGATATACGAAGCGTGGTGCATTGCGGTTGATCAATGAGATGGTGAAAGGAAAGAAAATGACCGGCATCGATCTGCTGTTCAATGATGTGGCACAAGCCAGTGGCGATGGCTACGGCTACTACACCAAGTAGGAACGCCACTCACGTATGCTCCGCACCGCAGGGTTCCAGAAATACCTCGCCAACACATCTTGGTTGTTCTTTGAACGCGTAGTGCGTTTGGGGGTTGTATTGCTCACCGGCATACTTGTTACACGCTACCTCGGTCCTGAACTTTTCGGCCAACTCAACTACGCGACCGGTTTTGTAGGGATCTTTTTCGCCCTAACGACCATGGGCTTGGATGAGATCGTGGTACGCGATCTTGTGAAACGCCCGGATAGAAGGGATCAACTGCTTGGGACGGCAGCCGTGATCAAACTTGGTGGCGCGGCATTATTGATGTGCTTGGTCATTCTCGGCACGGTTGTGCGTGATATGTCCAGTCTCACGGCCTCACTTGTCGTGATCATCGGGGCGGCCGAATTGCTGCGTCCATTCGGGGTAATTGATTGGTATTTCATGGCCAACGTGCGGAGCAAGGAGACCGTGATCGTACAAATGGCCCAGGTCTTCATCAGTGCAGCAGCAAAGGTGATCCTGGTGTTCATGGAAGCCCCGTTGGTCTGGTTCGCATGGATCTACGTTCTGGAAACGGCGGCGTTATCGGTTGGGTACGCGATCATGTACGTGCGCAGTGGCGCGGCCATTCGCGCATGGAAGTACACCAAGCACATGGCCGGCTATCTTTTGAAGCAAAGCTGGCCGTTGGTGATCTATGGACTTGCACTTTACATCCAGGCCAAGATCGATCAGGTCATGATCTTCGAGGTGTTGAAGGAGCGGATCGGAGAAAAGGCGGCGAACATCGAGGTCGGGCAATACTCCAATGCATTGAAGATGATCGAATCACTCGGGTTCCTTCCGGTGATCATACAGAAGTCCTTGGCGCCAGCCATTACCAGAGCCAAATTGCAAAGCGAAGCGCTGTATGCGGATCGTTTGTTGAACCAGTACCGATTGATGTTCCTGCTTTTCCTAGGCACATCAATACCGCTATACTTTGTAGCCGAACCAATGATGGTCTTTTTGTTCGGCGAGGAATTCCGAGCATCGGGTCACTTGCTCGCGTTGTTCGCGATCCGGTTGTTCTTTACGAATATGGGCGTGGCAAAAGCCAGCTTCATTACCAATGAAAGTCTGTTCCGATATTCGTTGCTTACAGCTGTTGTTGGTGCATCGTTGAACATCGGGCTGAACCTTGTGCTCATCCCTCCGTTCATGTCGGTAGGAGCGATCTGGTCCATGATCATCTCCTTCTTCATAAGCATATTTATTTTGGACCTGTTCTTCAAGAGCACAAGACCGAATTTCGGTTGGATGATGAAGGCCATGGTCAGTTTCTGGAAGATCAATAAAGTGACATGAGCAATTACGAAGGCGATCGGCACTTGGTACCTCTTTACCCTTCACCTTTAGCACCGGGTAAATGCCCCGTTTGCGAAAGTGATGATGTCCAAGTGAACGGAACCGTATTCCCCGGGATCCATGTCATGGCCAATGTGCATTGCAATCAGTGTGGTTCGGATCTTTTGCAGGATCATCCAGTGGGTTTTGCACTGGACTATCCCATGGCGATCAATACGAAGACGAAAGCCCTGGTGAAAGCCGAAAAGAAATTGGATTGGATCCACAAACCGTTGATCACGAATTATTCGGCTCCTTCCAACGATCCTGTAAAAGTGGAACGCAAAGTGCATAAGGAGCACCGGCGTGTGGTGATCCTGAACACATTGGATTTCCTATACGGACACGTGCTTTTAAAGCTTTACAACGCTGCACATTACTTGGAGCGTTATCCTGATCTCGGCTTGATCGTGATCGTACCACGCATGTTCGAATGGTTGGTTCCGAAGGGCACAGCCGAGGTATGGTCCGTTGGTCTGCGCTTGGGACAGATGCACGGCTGGTATCCCGCATTGGATGCATTCGTTCAGGAGCGATTGGAACAGTATGATGAAGTCTATCTAGGACGCGGTTATGCCCATCCGGAATTCGCCACGATCGATATTGAACGGTTCACGGGTGTGCAGCCGTTCCCGTTGCAGGAGTTCGATGAACGCCCGCCACACATCACGTTCGTCGCCCGTGAGGATAGGTTGTGGTTCGCGACCCGACCGGGCAAATTCATTTATCGCGCACTCGGGCGATTAGGACCGCTTAAGGGATTGCGCCGTTGGTTCGTAGGTAAGCAGGACCGCATGATCAAGCGCTCCATGCGCGCTATTTTGGAACGCATCCCCGAAGCAAAGTTTACGGTTGTAGGGTTGGCCATACCTGGCGGATACGGTACCATGGCCGAAGACCTGCGTACGCGGAATATGAATGATTCCGTTGAGATGGCATGGGTAAATGCCTACGCGCAAAGTCAGGTCGTTGTGGGCGTGCATGGTTCCAATATGCTCTTACCAACGGCACATGCTGCCGGTTGTGTGGAGATACTTCCCGATGATCGCTTCGGGAACATCGTCCAGGACATCTCCGTTCGTTGGCACGATCGCATGCAGGTCTTCATGTACCGGTTCGTGGATGAGTTCGCTCCACCGCGGACCGTTGCGCGGCATGTAACCGCAATGTTCAGTGAGTTCAATAATTACCATCGGAACAACAGACTTAACGGTTTCGCGAATGAGCGATGAGCATCCTACCGTTCTCATCAACAGATCGGAACCAAGCGGTCCGGGGTCCAGAAACGCAGTGATTTGCAGATCTCCAAACGCAAACTGATCAATGGCCTGTTCACGGCAGGGATCCCGTTCTATGGAATAGGGTTCTACATCGGTGCGCGTTTTTCGTTCTCCATGGGTATGCTCGTTTCGCTCATCCCTTTTGTACTGCTTGTCATGGTGCATTTCCTGGACCTGATCTATCGTGGTACGGCGTTGCGTATGGTCAATCAGGTCTACTACATCGGGTTGATGGCGCTGTTATCAATGGCAGCGGGGATGTGGATGGCTTTCAGTCGGGGCTTCCCCGGATATGATGCGTTCAACACCTCGCTACAAACGTTGATGATCCTGTTGCCGTTCCATGCGGGCATCATCGTTCAACTCACCAATCGCGAGAACGATGATTTCGATTTTGCGCGCATGTTCCTGAAAGGGGTCTCGATCCTGATACTCGTGAATTATCTGGGATACGCAGCGGGCTTTCATAATTTGATGCACGCGTTCCCGGGCAGGATCAACTTGCCGTTCATGCGCGGACTTTATGATGCCGCTCACTTGTTGTCCATCATCAACTTAATGCTCTTGTTCTACATCAAGGACTTCACGAAAAAGCCGGGAACGTTCGTCGGCCTGTCACTTTTCTATTTGGTGAACATGGCTGTAATGATCAGCGTGAACAGCCGCTTATCATTCCTCGTTTTTTTGATCATCACCATACTATTCGTTAGCCGGATCATGCGCACGGCACGTTTCGTTTACCCAATTGCAATGTTCACATTGCCGTTGCTTTTGAGCTTTGCTTTGCTGATCTATGAGATCCTGACATTGCCGATCTTCTCGGCTGTGCTTTCGCGTGTTAACAAGGCCGACATTACCTCGTTCAACGGAAGATCCTATATCTGGGAAGCGGCGTGGGATTGGTTCGTGAATGATCGACGAGATCTAATATTCGGTGGGGGATACAACGGCCAATACTGGATCGGGTTCATGGATCGGATAGCAGTGTTGTGGGGCGTGAAAACACCGAAGTTGATCCACATGCACAGCAGTTCCTTACAGATCCTGTTCGCGCAAGGCATCGTTGGTGTCATACTCATGTCACTGTGTTTGTGGTACGTCTACAAATGGTATCGGGAGCGGTACATCTCCAATGCCATGGAAGGGCCCTTGTTCGCGGTTGCTGTTTATTTCGTGTTCATCTGGCAGATCGATATCTTCGTATACGGACTGGACTTCGGTGTTCCGCTGCTTTTCACCATGCTCTCTTACATTGCAATTAAACCACAGTTCATCACGCGCAGGAATGACAACACATTGTTGCCGCAAGAGCCAGTAGAATCCTAATGGAAGGAGGAACACGCACGTTGGGAAAAGGTCCGGTGGCAACGCCCGAAGCACCGTTGGTCAGTATTGTTACCGTAGTTTACAATGGTGAGGCGTTCATGGAACGGACCATCAAAAGCGTGTTGGCACAGAACTGGCCGAACATTGAATATGTGATCGTTGATGGTGGATCCACGGACGGCACATTGGAGATCATCAGAACGTATCAGGACCGTATTGCATACTGGACCAGCGCCAAGGATAAAGGGATCTACGATGCCATGAACAAAGGCATTTCATTGTGTACCGGCGAATGGGTGGGTCTGATCAATGCGGACGATTGGTATGAGGAGGACACTGTTGCACGTGTCATGCGCGTGGCATTAGCGCATCCGGAAGTGAATATCGTTCACGGCGATATCTGGTTGCATTATCCGAACGGAGAACGTGGACTGAAGAAAGCGAAGGTGAATGGCTTTCTGTTGAAGTACTGGGAAATGGTGCTGAACCATCCAAGCTTTTTCGTGCGTCGTTCGTATTACGATGGGCGGCCTTTCGATGATAAGTTGCGCGTAAGTGCGGATCACAAATGGACGTACGAAGCGTTCCGCGAAAGTGCGGCCCAGTTCAGGTACATTCCGGAACCGTTGGCTAACTTCACGGTTGGTGGTGCTAGTATGAGTGTTCCATTGTTCAAGGTGATCAAAGAAGGAAAGCGTGTAAGCCAGGACCTGGGAATGGGAGCATTCCAGACCATGATCGGTACGGCCGTGCGCGCTGGTATGTACCCGCTGCAGCACATGAAATTGCGGTACAATCAATACGTTAAACCCAAGCTGAAAGGCTCCTAATAACATGGCAAGTGTATTCGCCATTTTTCAGGACCGAAAGGCCAATGCGGGCAATCCCAAGGGAATGTTCGTTATGGTGCTTTTCCGTATTGCACATTTGCTGCGGCAGAGCACGATCACCTTCATTCTGTTCATTCCTTATTTCTTGTGCTATCGTTTTTTCGTGGAGTGGTTGATGTGCATCGAACTGCCATGGAAAACACGGATCGGCCCGGGGTTCCGTATTGATCATGGTCAAGCATTGGTCGTTAATGACAAGACGATCTTCGGAGCTGATTGTACGGTGCGTAACAGCACGACCATCGGGAATAAGAAATTAAAGGACGGCACCTATAGTGAAAGTCCCAAATTCGGAGACCGTGTGGATATTGGTGCGAATGCGGTCATCATCGGACCCATCACCATTGGTAATGATGTAGCAATAGGCGCAGCAAGTGTGGTGCTGAAAGATGTACCTGCCGGGCATATCGCGGTTGGAAATCCAGCGCGTATCTTGCCCAGAATATAAGACCATTTCGGCGTGATCTGTATGTGCGGATATCTGCATTGCGATCTTCAGGTCGTTAACTGAACAAAGCCTGCACGTTCCGGTCGTACAGGCTTTGTTCAATTATCAGGGTGTCGATCTTTCCAGAACTGGAACCACTTCTTGGCGTTGCTACCGAGTAACGACCAATTGGAATTCCTCATTACGTGTTTCGGAAACCAGTACCACATTATATGCACCTGGGCGAATGTTCGCATTGATGTGGATGTAGTTCTCGCGTGGGTTCATGCGGGTCTCTTGTACAACGCGGCCTGCAATGTCGAACAAACGCACTTGGGTTGCAGATTTCATTGCTTCGGTGAACGTTAGTTTCTCACCTGCGGATATTGGATTCGGATAGGCAACAACGTTGTTCAATTTTGTCATGATGGGATCATCGACACCGGTAGTAAGCGCGCAGCTGCTTTCCGGTTCCAACTGCAAAGCCAGCGAACTATAGGCAGGTAATGTGATGTTGCCGAAATGCACTACACCATGCACATCCCTCCAGCACTCCGTCAATGTGAACTGCTGTGGAGTGGCTTGGTCATTTACAAGCAGAGCATGGCGTTCGTAGGCATCCACTTCCTGCACGGATACGCGTTCAAGCGTAACGTTATCCATCCAGTATCGGCTTTCCAGATGGCTGTTGATGAATTGGATACGCGCTGTCTCTGTGCGGTCGCTTTGGAAAATGATCGTCTTGTCCCTACGAACAGCATCGAATGCTACGTTGGTATTGAAGAAGCTGTATGGACCGGTCATTTGTGATGAGCCTTTCACCTCGGTACGCAGCATTCCGGATGCGTTGCTTTGGATGCTGAACTTCAAGCGGTACCACTCGTTGTTCTGTATCGCTGGCATGGCATCCGGGTACATGAAGAACACATCGTATGTAGCGTTATTGCTGAAGTTCACTTTCAGTGCACCATTGTCCAGGTAGGCCGCATCGCGGGTCATCTGTCCTTCGGTCGGCCAGCCGGTCCATCCGGTAATGTTGCTATCGAACGCACCGTTCGGGATCATGTTGGCACCGTGAACTTGCGTAATATCATACTTGTTCAAGTATTGCATGCTGCGTGTACTGTTGGAGTCCTCGTTGCGATCCTGCTGCCACTGTTCCAAGGTGTAATGCTTTTGAACACCGCTGTTGGTATTGAAGATGTAGATGCTCACATCTTCATATGGGCTGAAGTATTTGTTGTTGGTGAACGTTCCGAAGTCAACAGGGTTCGGGCTGTATACATTGTAGTGGCGCATGCACAATTGGTCCGGGCGTATGCTGTACATGATATTACCTGAGTAGATGTCGTTGAAGTTGGCAACATGGTAAGGGGCTGTTGCTCCGGGTCCAGCAGCATTGCTGAAATCACTAAGACTCAACTGGACCTTGTTGTCGAACATGACGTTGTCCTTGATCTGATTGTTGATGGATACCATGGTATGGTCCACATGGATACCTGCACCGCTGCAACGGGCAACCGTATTCCGTTGAACCAAGGTATTCTTCAAGGATGTATTCCCGAAATAGATACCGAAGCAGATCTTGTAATAGGCCTGGTAATTCGTGGCTACGCTTTCCAAGCTACCGACCATATCCGTAACGATGTTGTCCCGAATGATCATACCGTCGGAGTTATCGAATGCGATGCCACCGCCATCATTTAAAAGCGCAACCGCGTTCGTCACAACGTTCTTTTCGATCAGTGCATTCTTGTTTGCTGCGATACCGATGTACCCGATATTCGTCAAGCGGTTACTTGCTATCACGTTGTTGAAACCGGTCGAGTTGATGCCCATATGCCCCCAGATATTCTCACCGAGACCAGGGTGCATCCCGCAATCGGTCAAGGTATTGAAGGTAATTGTCGCGTTGTCATCGTATACGTTGATCGCCGAAGCGTACACATCATTCAAGGTGTTGTTGGTGTAGGTATTGTTGGTACCTGAGCTGCTGATCGCTTTGTATAAGTGGCGGAACGTACAGTTGCGTACGATCACATTCGAACTGTTCTCCGTACTGATACCAGCGTCTTTCTGTCCTTGGAAGCACAGGTTCTCAATGATCATATCGTGTTTCTGCCATCCGGGTACGAAACCTTTGGCGTGTATGGAACCAAGTACGTTGAGGTTGTTCGGGTTCGCGTTGTTGGGCGCCCACAAGTACACTTTGCCTTGGGCAGCATCATAGTACCACTCGCCGGCCATGTCCAATTCGCTCAGCTTATTGCTTAGGAAGAATCCCCAATCATTGTCATTCAAACTGCTGGATATTGCACTGAAGGTGAGATTGCCACCATTGGATGCGGTCACCGTTGCGTTCTCGAAGCACCAGTTCGTAGAACGTATTGTTACGGTAGCTCCGTTCCAATAATTGGATCCTTGGGTGAGCGCTCCACCAGCATTGATCTGCGTGTTGCTGCCGTTGATGTTCCTAATCCAACCCGTATTCGGATAGCGCGCTACGGTCATCGGTGTATTGTTCACCATCAGGTATTTCACGGGTTGAGCAACCGAGGCACTGTAGATATTGCCTTGGTGTACGGTCCATGAGGTTATCGGAAGACCACCGGAAATGATCGGTTGCTCACCTGTGCCATACGCACCATAGGTTACCGGAGAGCCGGAAGTCCCGTTCGCATAGAGGGATAGTTCACCTGGGAACGTGCCTCCGCGTTGGAATAGGATGATATCGCCAGGCAAATAATCGTACATACTTTGTTGCACGCGAGCAATGGATGCCCATGCAGTGCTTTGCGACGTGCCGTTGTTGGAATCGTTGCCGGATGACGATACATAGTATGTGGTCGCCATTGCGGATATGCTGCTCGTCAGGAGTGCGAGGAGCATTAGGTTTCTGATCTTCAATTTCATCATGGTGCTGGTATTGCTGGGTCGTTGAACCTGATTATGGGCAATACGGTTCGCGGATCTCGACAAAAGGCACAAAGTGCCCGACGAATGACCCTGTGGATATGGTCCACTGTTCCACTATCCACTGTTCATGGTAGGTTGGTAGTAGCTGAAAAGCGCTACATAAGGGGTCTATTTTTGCGCAGTGGAACAGGTCCCTTATCGTATTCTTGTTGTAGGTCAAACGCCGCCGCCTTTTGGTGGTCAAGCGGTCATGATCCAAAAGTTGTTGGAGGGGAAGTTCACAAGGATCCGTTTGTTCCATGTTCGCATGGTGTTCTCGGACGATATGGAGAGCGTTGGGAAATTCGCGTTCAAGAAACTCTGGGTCCTTTTCACCACGATCCTCCAGATCTGGTGGGCGCGGTTCCGGTACAGGACACGGGTGCTTTACTATCCGCCCAGTGGACCTAACAAGGTTCCTGTGCTGCGCGATATCATTTTGTTATGCGCTACGCGATGGCTATTCAGCAAAGTAGTATTCCACTTCCACGCGGGAGGCGTTTCTGGTTTTGAGGAGGAACTACCATCGCCATTAAGGCCCTTGTTCCGGTGGACGTATCGCGGTCATTCATTGGCAATTCGTACCGCACCTCAGAATCCGGAGGACGGAGTACTTCTAGGCGCAAAGAAAAGTGTGGTCATTCCGAACGGTATCGAGGATATGCGCGGCTCCGTGCCGGAACACATTGCCGGTCCAGGTGAACCGTTATTGATCTTATTCACCGGTGTGTTGATCCCAAGTAAAGGGGTTTCTGTTTTGTTGGAAGCATTTCGCATCGTCATCATTCAAGGGATCAATGCGCGGTTGCAGCTTATGGGTAAATGGGGCGATGTGACCTATGAACGGGAATGTAGAACGTTCGTTGATGCGAATGGGCTGAGTGATAAGGTCGAATTTCTGGGAGTGAAACGAGATGCTGAGAAGTTCAGCTACTTCGCGGGGTGTGATATATTCTGTTTCCCCAGCTATTTCGAGGCTGAGAGTTTTGGATTGGTTCTAGTGGAGGCCATGCAATTCGCTAAACCGCTGGTAACCACGCAATGGCGCGGAATACCTTCCGTAGTTCGGGATGGGGTGAATGGTTATTTGACTCCCATTCAGCAGCCAAGCGGTACGGCGGAGAAATTGCTGCTCTTGGCACGGGATCCTGAGTTAAGAAAAAGGATGGGGCAGGAGGGAAGACGCATCTTTGAGCAAGAATTTACGTTAGAGGGATTCCATTGGTCCATGGAACAAGCGTTCGTGGACCTTTTTGAACAGCAGTAGAACAGCATGCGATTATTGGTAACCGGCGGTTCCGGATTCATTGGTACCAACTTCATGGATCTATATATTCCTCAGGGTATTCCCCTGTTGAATATTGATTGGAACCCGCCTTTGAATAAGGCTCAAGCACCTTACTGGAAGGAAGTGGACCTCATGGATGCCGATGCACTGGAAAGGGCGTTTGAGGAATTCAAACCAACGCATGTGGTCCATCTTGCTGCCCGTACTGATACGGATGAGAAAGTGGATGTGGATGCATATCGTCAGAATCACGAAGGCACCCGAATTTTATTGGAAGTTGTAAAGAAGCACCCATCCGTGGAAAGGATCATTGTTACGAGCACCCAGTTCGTGTGCGAAGCAGGCTATCAGCCGAAGCATGATCAGGATTACAAGCCGTTCACGGTTTATGGTGAAAGCAAACGGCTAACGGAGCAGATCACCCGAAATGCTGGCCTGCATTGTCCATGGACCATCATCCGGCCGACCACCATTTGGGGTCCTTATTCATTGCGGTACCGTGATGTCATGTTCAAGGTAATGCGCAAGGGACTGTATTTCCATCCCGGTAAGGGCAAGGTGGTTCGCAGCTATGGATATGTGGGCAACGTAGCATGGCAGATCCAACAAATGCTTACCGCGCGAACCGAAAAGATCGATGGACAGGTCTATTATGTGGGAGATCGGCCTTTTGATCTGAAGATCTGGGTAGAAGCAATATCACATGAACTTCTTGGCAAACCCGTGCGTTACATTCCAACTTGGTTGATCAAGGCCATCGCTTTGGGTGGCGACGTTCTGAAATTCATCGGAATCCCATTCCCTATTACCAGTGGCCGTTTTCGGAGTATGACCAGCGATTACATTACGGACATGGACAAGACCATCACGGCGTTCGGCGAGGCTCCATATAGTATGGAACAAGGTGTGAAAGAGATCGTGAATTGGTACGATAAAGTGAGTCATGACATCAAGGCACCTGAGCGTATTGATGTTCGTAAGGCCAGGAACGACTGATGCCGATCGAACCACAACCCTTGCCGAAGCGTCGTGTGATCACAGCGGATATATCCGTTGGTTCGTTCGCGGAGCATATTGAGCGTTTCATTGCATTCGGGGCTATGCACAAGAGCAGTTATGTATGCTGTGTAAATGCACACATGACCGCAGAAGCCAGCAGGCCGGATTTTGCCGAGGTGGTCAACAATGCGGATTTCGCTACTGCGGATGGTATGCCCGTGAGGAAAGCGTTGAGCATCCTACAGGGAGTCAAGAACGAACGTGTGGCCGGGAACGACATAATGCCTGCATTATTGGCTAAAGCTGCGGAACAGAACCTCGGAGTTTACCTCTACGGTGGAACAACGGAGGTCCAAGAGGTCATTGCCAAGCGCGCCGCTGTGGACTATCCTGGGATCCGCTTCGCTGGTATGCATGCTCCGCCATTCATGCCGATCGAGAAAATGGACCTTGCTGCTGAAGCGGATCGGATCAATTTCTCTGGGGCACATATCATTATGGTCTCCTTGGGTTGCCCAAAGCAAGAGCGTTGGATGTCCGCCATGAAAGGTCAGGTGAATGGGCTGATGCTGGGACTTGGAGGTGCATTCCTATTATACGCTGGAGTTGATACGCGGGCGCCGAAATGGATGCGAGATCTGTCGTTAGAGTGGCTTTATCGATTGTGGTTGGAGCCTGGTCGACTTTGGAAACGTTATTTGGTCACGAACAGTCATTTCCTGTTACTTTTCGCTGGGGCCTTCGTCAATAGGCTTGTCAGAGGGCGTGATAGGCGTGGTGAAAAGAACGGAATTGTGGATAATTCAGTTCCAATTGAAACTGGATAGAAGATCTGGCACGGCATATGATTAGGACGGCAGAATTAATGAAAAGTTCGACGAACGATAAATTATCAACGACGAACTTGACAAGCATGGGGAGTCGGCCTACTTTTGCGCTCACTCGCGGATTGACCTCTTGAGTTGCTGGCAAACAGCAAAATGGAAAAAACGACATTCAACAACGGAAAGGGTCCTGGTCCCATAAGGAGGATCTATTCGGCAGCGGAGGTTTCCAGCGAACTTTCCACCTTGTTGCGCACAAGTCGTAAAGTACAGGATGGCCTTAACAAGGTTCTTCAGTTGGAGCCGCTCACTGCGGTTAAGGATCTGGTCATCGTTGGGAATAGCCCAGCGGCGGAGGATATCTTTCAATATTGTCAGGACCAGACCGTACGCGGTTATCGGTTCCGTGGCGTTTTCAGCGATGAACCCATAGAAGGAAAGCTGGGTTCCCGGTTGATCGGAGATGTGGAGTCGGCGAAGGCCTACACATTGCAGAACAAGATCGATATCGTTTATTGTGCGTTGCCGGGTACGCGTAGGCAGGAGATCACGGAACTCATGGAGTTCTGTGAGCGTAATACGATCCGTTTTCGCGTGATCCCGAGTGTTGAGAGCTTCATTCCTGTCGTAAACGCTTCACAATTGGAGTTCCATGGGGCAGTTCCTGTAAGCAAGTTGCGGAGGGAACCGTTGGATAAGAAAGTCAGCCGGGTCGTTAAGAGAATGTTCGATTTCGTCTTCTCCTTGGGCGTAATTCTATTCATATTCACTTGGCTTTTCCCGATCCTTGCGATCTTGATCAAGTTAAGCAGCCGGGGACCGGTGTTCTTCAAGCAGAATCGATTAGGTCGTGATAATAAGAGCTTTGTGTGCTGGAAGTTCCGGAGTATGAAAATGAACAAGGAAGCGGATAGCAAGCAGGCCGTTAAGAACGACCCACGTGTAACCGCGGTCGGCCGTTTCCTGCGCAAAAGCAATCTGGATGAAATGCCTCAGTTCTTTAATGTGCTTACTGGGCAGATGAGCGTTGTAGGGCCGCGTCCGCACCCTTTGAAATTGAACGATCAATACAGGGACATCATTGATAAATACATGGTTCGTCATTTTGTTCGGCCGGGAATTACCGGTTGGGCCCAAGTGAATGGCTTCCGCGGTGAGACGCGTACGCCGGAATTGATGGAACGACGTGTAGACCTGGATGTTTGGTATTTGGAGAATTGGTCTTTTTTTCTGGACCTGAAGATCATTGTGAAAACAGTGACCAATATGTTTGGAAAGGATCCTAATGCTTACTGAGCCGCCTCGCTAGCGCTCTGAATGGCCCTGCTTGTCGGGGCCATTTTCTTTTGATACATAGTTGCCGGAATAAGAAAGTACCCTATATTTGCGCTCCCTTTCCAAAAAGGAACACTAAAAGCCAATGGCCAATCATAAGTCAGCCCTGAAGCGTGTCCGTCAAACAGAGACCCGCAACGAACGCAACCGTTACCAGCACAAGACCATGCGTAATGCGCTGAAGGTCATTCGTACAACGGATAGCAAGAAAGAAGCAGAGAAGTTGCTTCCGGAAATTGCGAGCATGTTGGGCAAGTTGGCCAAACGGAACATCATCCACAAGAACAAAGCAGGTAATTTGATCTCTTCCGTGACCCGTCACGTAAGTGCGCTCAAGTAGGCCACTACATACGTTATCTTGCGCAGGTCCTCAAATTGGGGACCTGTTCTTTTTCCACCCTATGGAAGACTCGTTACGGGAAACAAAGTTGAGCATACGTGACTGGGCAAAGAGCGATCGCCCACGCGAGAAGCTAATGACCTTGGGGGCGGGTTCGCTTTCTGATGCAGAGCTTATTGCAATACTTATTCGGAGCGGCAACACCAATGATAGTGCGCTGGAGGTCGCCAAGAAGATCATGGCCAGTGTAGGGAACGACCTGCATCGGTTAGCACGATTGGGTGTTCATGATCTTACGAAGTTCAATGGCGTTGGAGAAGCGAAGGCGATCTCTATTGCAGCGGCATTGGAATTAGGTCGGAGACGGAAGGATGGCGCGCAGCAGGAACGGTTCCACGTCATATCAAGCGTGTCTGCCTACGAATTCCTACGACCGTTCATGGCCGATCTACAGCACGAAGAGTTCTGGGTACTTTTCCTGGACCGAGGCAATCGCTACCTGGATCACCAGTGCATAAGCAAAGGAGGCATGCACGGTACGGTTGCGGATCCCAAGGTCATCTTCAAAGCAACGTTGGACCGGAAAGCGGTCTGCATCGTCATTGCGCATAACCATCCTAGCGGACAACTACGTCCCAGCGAAGAGGATATCAAATTGACCAAGAAAGTAGTGGAAGGTGGCAGGTTGTTGGATGTACAGGTCCAGGATCATTTGATCATCACATCTTCGGGTTTCTACAGTTTCGCTGATAACGGTATGCTTTACTAATGGGAAGTCCGTTGCGATTGGTCACCGTAATAGGGGCTCGGCCTCAGATCATTAAATCCGCAGCAATCAGCCGAATAGTACGGGAACAATTCCAGGATAGGATCAAGGAAACGCTTATTCACACAGGACAGCATTATGATACTTCCATGTCCAGTGG
>JAGNUG010000140.1 GCA_017987115.1 Flavobacteriales bacterium
GCTAACACCACGGCAGTTCGCATGGAAGACGTTATCCCCATGGAAACACGTCGAGAACGAACCAAGAAATTGCGCATCCTCAGCAGCAAATTACAACGGGCGTTCTATGAAAAACACAGCGGCGCAACTCGCCCGGTATTGTTCGAAACGGAAGACCACGACGGCAAAATGCTAGGCTTCACGGACAACTACATTCGCGTTTCCATGCCCTTCGAACTTACCCTGGTCAACACCGTGATCCCGGTTGAACTTGGTCGCATCAACGCAGATGGTCATTGTGAAGGAACATCCAGTACGAGCGAAGCTAATGCGGCCCAATTCAAACCTCTACAGCGTCTCACACAGAGGACCCAGCATTCTCAGAACACCTCATCTCCCGCAGAGGACCTTGCAGTTCACCTAGAAACGGCAGTGTCCCTTCGTACCTCAGGAGACCCGGCGGAGGTTTCAAATTCGCTAATTATTCAATCGGCTAATTAGCCAATTATCCACCATGTACCCTACCCTTTATCACGCCTTGCTTGACCTCACCGGGTTCGACCTGCCGTTCTTGAAATTCATGAACAGCTTCGGATTCTTTGTGGCCGTTGCTTTCGTATTCGCGAGCTGGACCTTGGGACTAGAGCTACGTCGTAAGGAGCGCGAAGGATTGCTGCAACCCGTTATGCGGAAGGTCAAGGTGGGCTACCCTGCTACACCACTAGAGTTGATCAGTAATGCGTTGATCGGTTTCGTACTAGGCTGGAAAGGACTCTATCTGATAATGAACTTTTCAAGCGCTACGGCGGACCCACAAGGCACATTGCTGAGCGCCGAGGGCAACTTGCTAGGTGGAATTGCTTTGGGCTGTTTCATGGCCTGGTGGAAATGGCGCGAAAAAGTAAAGCAGAAACTCGCTGAACCGAAAATTGAAGAGTACCAAATGCAGGCCCACGAGCACAGTGGCAACATCACGCTTACTGCAGCGCTTTATGGGATAATAGGTGCGAAGCTTTTCCATTGGTTGGAGAATCCGGATGAATTCATTCGGTTCGTCAAAGCACCTGCCGGTGCGGAATTGTTCAGTGGCCTGACCATGTATGGTGGCTTGATCTTCGCTGGCTTCATGGTGATCCGTTATTTCAGAAGGAATGGGATCCCACCTTGGGCTGGCATGGACGCCGCAGCACCAGGTGTAATGCTTGCGTATGGTGTTGGACGCTTGGGCTGCCAGACCAGTGGCGATGGCGATTGGGGCATTGTGAACAACAGACCTGCACCAAGCTGGATCCCGGACTGGCTTTGGAGCTACAACTTTCCGAACAATGTGAACAGCGTAGGCATCCCGATCACGGATGGCACCGCATTCGAGGGCTATGGTATGGTATTGCCCGAACCGGTCTGGCCGACTTCCATTTACGAGTTCATCATGGGCGTTGGCCTCTTCTTCGTGCTATGGGCATTGCGGAAAAAGCTAAGCGTTCCAGGCATGATCTTCTTCTTATTCCTTGCATTGAATGGTGTGGAGCGGTTCTTCATTGAAAAGATCCGTGTTAATGTGCCATTCGCGGGAACATGGACCCAGGCAGAAGTAATATCGCTTATATTGATCATCGTTGGAATTGTAGGGATGATCATCCGCCAGCGTACTAAGAAACTACCCAATGGACCTGAAGAAGCTCACGGAACAAGTTGAAGCACTCTGCATCGAAGTAGCAGTATTCATATGCGATGAAGCGGGCAAGCTCACAGAAGCTGGTGTGAGCACCAAGAGCGCGAACAATCTTGTTACGCACGTGGATCATACCGCTGAGGACCGTCTCGTAGAGGCCTTGGAAAAGATCCTTCCCAATGCAGGATTCATTGCCGAAGAAGGGAGTGGCGAACGCGGTGAAGGATTGAATTGGATCATCGATCCGCTCGATGGTACCACCAACTTCGTTCACGGTGTACCGTGCTATTGCATAAGCATAGCCTTGGTCGATGGCACCGAACCACTGTTGGGCGTGGTGCATGAAGTAACACGCAACGAACGCTTCACCGCATGGAAAGGTGGTGGCGCATACTTGAACGGCGAAGCCATCAAAGTCTCGTCAAGGAAAAAATTAGTGGACAGCCTTTTGGCAACAGGTTTCCCGTACGATGATTTCGGTTACGAGACCGAGTACATGGATCTCTTACGCGAACTCATGCACCGCACGCGTGGCATCCGCCGCTTAGGCAGTGCAGCCGCGGATCTCGCCTACGTTGCTTGCGGACGATTCGAAGCCTTCTACGAATACGGCCTCAACAGCTGGGACGTGGCTGCCGGTGTACTCTTAGTGCGCGAAGCCGGTGGTAAGGTCAGTGGCTTCCAACCCAGCAAAGACCCGGTTTTCGATGAAGAGATCGTGGCAACGAATAGTGCTGTGCATGATGAGTTGTTAGAGGCTATTGAGCGGAACTGGCAGCGGCAGGATTGAACAAAGCCAGGGACTTCTGCCATGCAGCGGAGAACTTGTGCTTTAGTTCGTGTTGTCCAAGGAACATCGCCATGCCAGGGGTCACTGAACGAAACGCGATGAACTGATAAAACGCATAAAAACACATGTACATTTCCAACCAAACTCCAAGGAAGAATTATGGAAGACAATAAGACGCTGAATTATATCAAGAATGTATTGAAAAATATGCCCGCTGAATGGTTGGGTCTAACTACGCATCGACTGGATATTTACGATGAGAAACTGGCCAAGACCCAATTCCTCGATCAGTTCGAGCGCCTGTTCAATGAGAATAATTCTGAAGCATCTGCGCTGATCGAATTGCCCACTGCGTATGATTATATCCGCTTAGGTCATCCATTATCCTGTATTCTGGAATGGGCAGTTGCTAGCTTGAATAAGCTCGAACCCAAGAACGTGATCAGTTTTTCATCGAAGACGGCTCCGATCCTGGCAGTTCTGCGGAAGAATTCACTTGACAATAAAAGCGCCCGCATACTTTATACGGGAAAATTGCCAGCTCATTTTGATTTAGATGTGCTCAAGCGAGTGTACGGGTATGGTCTTGAATTGAAGAAGATCGAGAAAGGAGAAGTGGTTTCATCCTATAGCGGCAGTACCATCTTCATTTCAGAACCGGATGAACTTTGTCGCATTGATCTCGTCCCGAACATTGACTTTTTCGTCAATACACATGATCACTTCGGTAGTATTCTAGTGATCAATGGTGAACTCAATGAACGATATGTCTCAGAGATCCAGCATTTCCGCAGAAGAGAGACCATTGCAATGACGCCTGCCAATTGTCTGGCTGTCCTAAAATCGCTGGTCGACAAGACTTCTTCTGAACGTGCGAATGGAAATGCTGAGAAGAACAAAGCGCTTGTCCTAGCGTCCATCGCAGCCATTACCGGTTCAACTACAAAGGCGCTGATAGGCTCAAGTGGCTTATCCATTCAGTACGCGATCATGATGGGGCTGATCCATGATGCATTGGACAACCATCCTGGAAAAGCCATCAAGTTCATTGTTCCTCCGAATTGCTACGGTGGAACGAATGACCAGGCCAGACGTGTTGCTGCGTGCGTTGACAACGTTGAAGTGCTGGACCTACCTGTGGATGGCGGTAAGGAAATGGATCAAAGTATCGATCTCGTACTGGATAGGATCGCGAACGAAGATGCTGTACCGTACATAATCGCGGAGATCCCAACGAACCCTAGAGTTGAGGTTCCTGATCTGATAAAGCTGAACGAAGTTTTAAGCAAAGTGCGGAAGACCGCTACGGGTTCAACTGCTATCGCGCCCGTTTTCATTCTGGATCAAACGTTCTGTCCGAATGTTCTCTTTCTGGGTGAAGGAGAAATACTCTCCACCGTCCGCACCATTGCTTATGTCAGCGGATCGAAATTTCCGAGTGGTGGGCTATGTACTGCTGGCTACTGCATTGGAAACAAGAGAACTGAAGCATTGATGGATAAGATCGAAACGCACCTGCGGCTTTGCGATAACGAGGCCACCGATCTTCAACTGCAATTATTGGCGGAACAAATGCCTTCCATGAACCAACGGATCGCTGATGCGTACATCAATACGCGTGAATTCGTATCATTCATCAACGCTACTTTGACAACGGCGAAGATCAATTTCGTTTCTGAGGAGTTGGCAGAACATGGTTTTACCCCGTCCGTATTCTCATTGGACCTTCCCACAAAAGGCACTACGGATGTGGAAAAGGAATCTTATAAACGAGCATTGAATCTGAAATTGATCGACCTTATGATCACCGAGATCCCCAATGAAAGCAAGTTCTGTGTGAGCTACGGCCAGTTGAAGGGATGCTATTGGACAATACCGGCAACATCCACGCAGGGTACGACGAAAGAAGGCGACAAGGATTACATTGTCCGCGTAGCACTATCTGCGAATATGGACATGGTGCTTCATAAGAAGATCTTTTCGGATTTCGTCGCACAATTGTGAACCTTTGGAAAAGTAAAGTCCCTACCCGCTGATCCGTATATTGCTCTGAACATTCGCAAATGCCACCAAAAAGATTCCTACCCGCAGCAGAGACAAAAGAATTGCTGAAGTCACTCAAAGCCCGGTTCGAAAAGCACATGAACCGCCACAAAGGGTTGGTATGGGCCAATGTGCAAGCCAAACTGGAAGCACATCCGGAAAAATTATGGTCGCTCAGTGAGATGGAAGCGAACGGCGGTGAACCGGATGTGGTCGGACAGGACAATAAGACCAACGCATTCATCTTCATGGATTGCGCACCTGAGAGTCCGAAGGAACGTCGGAGCATCTGCTACGATCGTGCCGCATGGGAATCGCGGAAGGAACACAAACCGAAGAATACTGCGATGGATCTGGCCAGTGAGATCGGCATCGAACTGTTGACCGAAGAAGAATACAGGGACCTACAAAAGTTAGGGCCGTTCGATCAGAAAACTTCGAGCTGGTTGAAGACGCCCGAGAAGATCCGAAAATTAGGCGGTGCCATTTTCGGTGACTATCGTTTCGGAACGGTCTTCGTATACCACAATGGCGCGGAGTCATACTACGGTGCACGTGGGTTCCGCGGGGTCTTGCGGGTGTGAGAACCTCTCGATGAAAGATCTATTACCAAAGAAAAAGGTGGACCGTCCGAGTCCACCTTTTTTATTCAACCAAAACCAACCCTAAAACCATTCATAGTCTGCGATCATTGCTGATCACAATGCCCCCGCATCAATTCCGAATTGAGCCAAGGTTGTTGGTTGAAGTGAGATCGGCACATCCAGATCCTGTGTAACAACAGCTGTTGTGAACGAGGATGCGTACTCCCCGTTGATCTTCGACAATACTACCACGGTGATGTTCATCCCTAATGGCACATCATAGGACGGACCCACGGAGAACACGTTGTCCGCTCCACCAAAAACACCTGTCATCGAATTCTGATCAGTAAAGACCAACCACACAAAGGTGTTCTCATGGTCATACCCGGACGGGCAAGTAACCTGCACATCAGTAGATGGTGCTGTCGGCGGGAAGTAATCACAATTGATCCAGCCCAACGAGTCATTCGGGAAATTATAACCGGTGCTATCCTGACCGCCTGCTCCATTCGCAAGTGGATTCGTATTCCATGGATCCCAAACGATCACGCCATCTTCATCCACATCACCGCTGAAAACAGCCATACTTGGATCCGCAAATGATGGTGTTGGCACGTTAACATAACTGGCACCTGGAGCGAGCTTTAGGGGTTGTCCACCCTGCTCTGCACTGATGAAGAACTGGCCACCACTTACCAGCGGACGCAACTGGCCGTTGTCATCGCCGAGCGTTTGTTTGTTCAACCAAAGCATATCTCCTACGGTCAATGCTTCAACGAGTTCTACATTAACGCTACCCGAAACCATACTCCCGTTTTGGGTACGAAATGCATTTGGACCGAAGGTTATGTTGACGCCATCCTGGCCTTGAACATAACCACCAGCAGCGGCATTGACAGTGAATTGCTGCGTCGCGTTAGCAAGGTTTTGCTCAAAAACTAGTTTCAGCGGATTCTCAACAGCAGGCGTTTGTGTAGGAACAACTGCTGTAGGTTCATCTTTTTTGCAACTGAACATTAGAGAAACTGCTGCTAATGCGAATATGACGTTCGTGGTGATCTTCATGATGTTTGTGGTAAGTATGAAATGAGGTTCAACACTATACACGGAAGATCGAAGCAAAGGGTTGGGTCGGGACCCAAAAAAAGAGGCTGGATCACCTCACTTCCTCCGCAGCAATGCCAATCCTATCATGGTCAATGCGCCATTGACCAATAACAATTCGAATCCGAATTTGTAGCCCCAAAAGAGCTGTTGGCTATAAGTATCCAACACGAATGTTACCAATGGTGAAAGTACCGCGACCAAAGGCACCCACTTATCGTGAACTGAAGCCCGTGTGAGCATTCCAAATGCGAACAAGCCCAGCAATGGACCGTATGTATACCCTGCTACACGGAATACGGTCTTGATCACACTATCATCATTCCATGCTTTGAAGAGCAGGATAAGGATCACCATAACAATGCTCATCATCACATGAACTCTTAGGCGCAACGGTACCCGTTCAACTTCTGGACGTTTTTCGATCTCCAGAACATCTACGCACACACTTGTAGTAAGCGCGGTCAACGCACTATCCGCACTGGAATAGGCTGCAGCGATCAACCCTAGAATAAAGAGAAGGCCTACGATCACGGGGAGGCTACCGTCGGTTGCAAGCATCGGATACAATTGATCTGCCTTCAGTGGCATTTCAATTCCGAAGCGTTCAACATACAAGAAGAGCAGCGCGCCGAGCGAAAGGAATACCAAGTTCACAAAGACCAGGACAAGACTAAAGCTCACCATGTTCTTCTGCGCTTCACCGATGTTGCGGCAGCTCAGGTTCTTCTGCATCATGTCCTGATCCAGCCCTGTCATTGCAATGGCGATGAACATGCCGCCCAAGAACTGTTTCCAGAAGTAGGTTCCTGGTTTGGGGTCATCGAAGAAGAACACACGCGAGAGCGGGCTTTCATGAACTTGTGCGATCAGTTCACCAATGCTCCATCCGAGTTTCTGTCCTAACAAAACAACCGTAAGACCAACAGCAACCAGCATGAACAAGGTCTGCAACGTATCGGTCCAAATGATCGTGCGCATACCTCCCTTTCGTGTGTAGACCCATATCAATGCGATGGTAACCACCACTGTTACCACAAAAGGAACACCCATTTGCTTAAAGACCAGGAACTGCAACACCTCGGCCACCAAATACAATCGTGCAGCACTGCCCATTGAACGGCTCAAGAGAAAGAACCAAGCACCGGTGAGGTAACTGTTGCGTCCGAAACGATCACCCAGATACCCATAGATCGATGTCAACTTCAACCGATAGTACAACGGCAACAACACGAAAGCGATCACGGCATAACCAGGTAAATAACCAAGGACCATTTGCAGGTAACTGAATTGATCACTCCCCACCATGCCCGGCACGCTGATGAACGTAACACCGCTCAGCGAAGCACCGATCATCCCGAAGGCGACGATGTACCACGGGCTTTTTCGCTCGCCAACGAAGAACGCTTCGTTGCCGGCTCCGCGCGATGTAACCACGGAAATGCCGTAGAGCAGTGAGAAGTAGGCAGTGATCGTGATCAAAATCAGGGCTGAGGTCATGGAACAAATGAACGGTTTGCGCGGTTCCGATCATCGCCTGCAATGCAGGAGTTGTCAATTATGCATTGTGAGCGATCCGTTACCCATGGTGTGCGATCGATCAACTTCTAGTATCTATGTTCGGCAGAAC
>JAGNUG010000141.1 GCA_017987115.1 Flavobacteriales bacterium
GTATCAGTGCATTCGATGTGGTGTTGCCGCGCGGCATTCCGCACAAAGGCCAAGTGTTGAGCCAATTGAGCTGGCACATGTTGCAGGCCACAAAACACATTGCACCGAACTGGGCCCTATGCGCTCCTGATCCGAACGTTGTTCTCGGGCACCGATGCGAAACCATAAAAGTGGAAATGGTGGTGCGTGGCTACATGGCGGGCCATGCATGGCGCACCCACCAGACCGGTGCGCGGACATTGTGCGGTGCAACACTCCCGGATGGTATGAAGGAGAACGATCGCTTTCCCGAACCATTGATCACGCCAAGCACCAAAGCGGATGAAGGACACGATGAGGATATCTCGCCCGAACAGATCCTGAAAAGCGGACTTTGCACGGAAGAGGAATGGCAGACCATGAGCCGCTATGCGTTGGCGTTGTTCGCGGAAGGTACGCGTATCGCTGGCGAACAGGGCTTGCTGTTGGTGGATACGAAATACGAGTTCGGTCGCACCCGATCGGGAGAGATCCTGTTGATCGATGAGATCCACACGCCGGATAGTTCGCGCTATTTCTATGCGGATGGCTATGCTGAACGACAAGCAAACGGCGAACGGCAAAAGCAATTGAGCAAGGAATTCGTGCGCGAATGGTTGATCGCTGGCGGCTTCATGGGCAAGGAAGGACAACAGGTCCCGGAAATGGATGATGCCTTCGTGCAAAGCGTCACCGATCGATACATTGAACTGTATGAACGGATAACCGGAAAGAAATTCGTGCCAGCCGAAACCAGCGGGATCAACGAGCGGATCCAAAAAGCGCTGGAACTGCTAGGGGAATAGGTCTTTCAGTTCACCACCATCGCCTTCATCGTCTCAACTTTACCGTCGATGTTCAGTCTGTAGAAATAGCTGCCCGGTGCTAGGCCAAGTTCACCGGTGTTGATCGGGATCACGTATTTCCCGTAACCCATTTGCTCATCGTTCTTGATCGTATGGAGGAGCTTTCCTTCCTGATCCAAGATCTCCAAGCGAATAACAGCTTGGTCGTGTAATTTGAAAGAAACGTAGGCTATGCCTGAACTCGGGTTCGGAAAACTATCGACGGCCTCGGATCGATCAGTGTGCTGTGTTCCAACGTTGGTCAATATGTCCTGTAGTGGAGTTACATCGGTCCAAATGCTAAGCTGGCCGTCGTGCAAACGCGTCCAGATGGGGCGAACCGTATCGTTGTGCGCTACGATGTTGGTGTAGTCCCCGAAGAAGATACCCAGATTCGGAACGAAGGGAGACTCGCTGATTTTCCTATTCAGGAAGCTATTTCCGCCATCCGCAGAAATGGCCATGTACACATCGGTCTGCGTGTCGTCATAGGCTCTTCGGTCGTAGTAAACGAAATAGAGGTGACCATTGGTCTGGTCGATATCCATCCAGGAAAAGAACTGATGCTTTCCGGGCGTATCATCATTCACACGAGCGGGTGTGCTCCACGTATCGCCGCCATCGGTGGACTTTGAGAACCAGATATCGGTATCATCCGGACCATTGCGCTGATCTCCCCAATTCACGTAGATCGTCCCGTGGTTCGGACCTCCGCTCAGGTCGCATTTGGTAATAGGAAGCCCATTGGCACGCCCGAATCCGGGAATATCCAGGTCCCAACCTCCAGGCATCGGATCGATCGGGATCTCCTCGCTGAGCCAAGTAGTACCACCATCCAACGATTGATTGAAAACGAGACCGTTCGGACCGGTCCATGAAACATAGACCTCTCCATTCGGACCGATCGCGGGTGTGGCTCCTTCCACAGTATTGTCAGAATCGATGCAATCCCCATCCACTTCATTGATCTTCAGTGGCGTGGACCACGTGGCACCTTCGTCCAAGGAATGGGAATACAGGATATTGCTCTTATCGTTGGGGTCACTGGAACCATAATCATCGAATTGCGTCCAGGTGAGGTGGATGTTGTTGTTGCTCCGATCGATCACGCTCCATTGTTTGTCCTGTGCTTTGGTACCGTTGAGGCCGGTAAATGTGCCTTGGGACCAACTCGCACCATCGTCCGTGGATTTTTGGCAGACGATGCGATCGATCCAATTGCCACCCGGTGGGTTGGACAGGTGGAAGAAGTAGAAATTCCCTGCGGTATCCACATCGAATACGGGGTCTCCCCACACACCATACGGTGATGTCAAGGTCTGTTCCGTCCACGTGAAACCCGCGTCATTACTGGTGTACACATTGTTCAGGTTCGCTCCGGCAACCATGTTGCTGATATTGTTCGGATCGAACATGATGCTCGGCTCATTCGGATTGTTGGCGTTGCTGATCAATACGTTCTGCGCAATGCAAGCATGTGCAACAATGGCTAGTAGTAAGCTGATGACGATCCGCATTCAATTCTAAGGTTGATCACGTGGGTGGATGTGATCCGTGTTCGATGATCCGGTCAATGCAATTTCTGTGCTACTCAACACCCAGCCGATATTCCAAGGCATTTACGAGGTCTTCCAGCATGGCCTTTTTGTATGCATCGGGCTCGGACTTCGCAGCATTGCTCACCTTTTTCAAAGCGAGACGTGCGTCTTTCTCCGGCCAAATTTCCTGATTCTCGATCACCGTCAAACATTCAAAACATTCCCCAGCATCTCCGGAAATGGCAAGTTCAACGAACCGATCCAAATGATCGCGCACATCCAGTCCCGCGTTCCAGAAGGCTGCAAGAATGGTCTGCCGGACATCCAAGAGGGTAGGGTCTTCCAGTGCGGCAAAGAGTTCGTCCGTGGCATCCTTGGCCTTTACTTGGAACAAGAGGCTGGTGATCCGGTTCTGGACCTTGGTATCCGTTGTGCGACCGAGTGCGTGCAGCAACGGTTTGATGGCTCGCGCATCGCCTTCTTCTTCGATCCGGGTGAGAGCCGTCAGTACCTGTACATCATCATCACTTAACAGCGCTGCGAATGCGAGATCCATGCGCTTGGTCTTTGTATTGGTCGCGGCCATGGTGCAAAGTTAACAGAGGTGTAAATAACCATCATGTAGAAGGTCAGTTGTTCAATTCATCAGTAGGCATATCGTATATCCTCAATACTGAATAAGCTCATAAACCAACAAAGGCCCCTATAAAAGGCCTTTGCTGGTTACTTGTAGCACAGTTAATATCTACATCCTTGCATAGCTCCTGCGAGCCGGACGGCGTTTGAATTTGTAGGAAAGCTCAAAGCCCATGTAGCTGAAGTTATCCAACAGACCCGGGTTACCACGCTTGGAGGTGCGCTCGCTTACATAGCCATCCGTTCCCCAACCGGTCGGGTCACTGATGTACCGTGCCAATTCCTGCTTGGCGGGATCACCTTCGTAGGCTTCATCAATTTCGGCATAGGTCGAGTAAGCGTCGCTTACGTCATCGATCATGTCGGTGGTGAACATCAAATAAGTGAACTCTACGCCGAGGCTGATGTCCTTGGTGAGCATGTAACGCACACCTGCTCCGATCGGAACGCCGATGTGGAATGGAGAGACCTTGGATCGACGTGAAGCTTCACCCTTGCCATTGCCTCCTTCGGTCTGCCAGCTGTAGAGGTCCGTCTCATACTTGCCATCGCGCTGAATAACATTGGAGGTTGCAGAACCACGCGGCGCATCCCGAACGGTACCATCTTCCCACCAGTAATAGCGGTTGTTGATATCAATAGCGCCATTGAACAGGTCGGCCTTCGGCTTGCCGTAATACACGCCAAGGCCAAGGTGGAAGAACATGAAGAACTTCTGTTGGAACAAGGGCTGATACGGTTCGCGGTAAGCGTTAAGGACCAAGTGCCCACTGACCCCGACCAGGTCATTCCGGAAACTGAGTCCGCGCTTGTAATTGCGCAATTCGCCAACTTCCTTGCCTTTGATCGGTGAGCGTTCGTCATAACCCGTACGGAACCAACTGATCCGCGCTTCGGTGGTGAGTGATCGGGTAACGTATCGCTTCGGGTTGTTGAGAAAATCACGGAAGGTGATCATCATTCCTGGACGCGTGCTGCTCCATTGCATGGGGCTATCCACGTTCCCAAGGTCGCCGTAATAGTTGGTGATCCCGGTGGATACACCAACCTCAACATTGCGCTGGCCATACGTGCCAACGCAGATCAAGCATATGAAAGACAGGGTAGCGGTTATCCTCATCCTACCGGAATTTGATACGAATATACGACGAACAGACGCTCATTGGATCATTGGGTTGCCTTCAATTGGTCAGGAAGATATGCACAATTCGTCCCCAAAGTCCAGCAAATGGTCGGAATACGAGGCAACGCAGTAAAGAATGGATCAAATGTTGTTCGTGTACTGTCGTTCCCCGAAGATCGCCGTACCGATCCTCACCATGGTGCTCCCGTTCGCTATGGCCAATTGGGCGTCACCACTCATCCCCATGCTCAATTCGCTGAACACCTTCGGGTCCAATTCATGGCTCTTCCGGATCGCATGGAACAAGGCAGCCAGTTCCGCGAATTCGTTGCTGACAATACGTTCGTCCTCCGTATTCGTCGCCATGCCCATCAGACCTCGGATACGCACATTCGGCCATTTCGAAGCGAGGTCATTTTTGAACAAGAGATCGAGCTCTTCGGTGTTCAGCCCATGCTTCGTTTCCTCCCGCGCAATGTGGATCTGCAGCAGCACGTCAATGGTCCGTTCCGATGAATTTGCTCGTTTATGGATCTCGTTCAACAACTTTTCTCCATCAACCGCATGCACAAGATGAACGAACGGCGCGATATACTTCACTTTGTTGCTTTGCAGATGGCCTATGAAATGCCATTCAATATCGGCCGGTAGTAGCGCCTGTTTGTCACGCAATTCCTGCGGGTAATTCTCACCGAAAGCGCGATGTCCGAGATCGTACAATGCTTGTATTTCTTCAACCGTTCTGGTCTTGCTCACAGCGATGAGCTTCACGTTGCTCGGCAACGAAGTTTTGACCGCATTGTACCGTTGTTCAAGACCTGCAGTGTCGATGGTCATGCGTCAAAGTCAAACGTCTTCCAGTGAGTAAACGGTAAGTCCGCTTCTCAGCTTAGGCTCTATGTAGGTGCTCTTGGGAGGCATTGTACCACCCGTATCCGCGACGTTCTTAAGCTCATCGAAACTGACTGGGAAGAGATGGAACGCCAACACTGCATTCCCATTCTCCACGATCTCATCCAGTGCCCGAGTACCGTTGATGCCGGGTATGAATTTAATGTTCGGATCTGTGCGTAGATCGTGGATGCCAAGGATAGGACCCAGTACCAATTCGCTCAAGCGTGCAGCGTCCAATTTGCTCACGGGGGATGCACTTTCCGGAGAAATTGGCAACCGTAGCGTATACCAATTGTGTTGATCGCGCACTGCAACTATTCCAGGAGCTGCATAGGGTGAGGATACCTGCTTCAGCTCACCGACCTTGCTCAGTTCATTCAGCAACTGCTCATTGCTCAGGCCATTCATCGTTGTTACGGCGCGATCGTAATTGTAGATGTACAGTTGTGATCGTGGAACGATGAAAGCGAGACACCAGGCCGAAGGGTCAACGTCAGTGGATCCACTCGTTAGGGCCAATCTCGCGCTGCTCGCCATGCGGTGATGACCATCAGCTATGTACAACGCGGGAAGCTCTGAAAAACGGCGTTGGAGGTCTTCACGGAATTTGGGGTCAGCAACTGCCCAAAGGCGATGGCGCACACGGTCCGTGGTCGTAAAATCGTGATCTGGTCGTGTGTTCAGGTAGGGATCCAACAAGGATTCCCAACCTGTTCCTTCGGGCGTGGTCAAGAGAACAGGTTCCGCATTGATGCCGGTGTGTTGGAGGTATTCCGTGAACAAGGTTTCGCGTGCAGTGAGCGTTTGTTCATGCACTTTTACCTTCCCTTCTTGGTAGGCTTTTACGCTGACGCCTGTGATGATCCCCCTGGACAGGTTTCCTCTACCGGTCTGTTCGTAGATATAGATGCAGGGTTCGGGGTCGCGCACAACAACGTCTTCATCACAAAAGGCTTTGAAGGCGACCCGTGTTCGATGGAAACGCTCACTTCGCGTAAGGTCGGGGGTCAGTCCTTCGTCCGGGTGCACCACGTGCAGGAACGTGTAGGGGTTCCCCGCTAATTTTTCAGCGAGTTGCTGAGCAGTATAGGAAACGAAGGATCGGGTTCCCACCAAATGGGCCTTATCCGCCGTTGGGCGCCAAGCACGGAACGGCCGCAGCTCGATCATCCGTTCACGGTCACCGTGCTCCGCCAAGAGATGATCTGGTCGGCCAACTCATCACCGACACGGCTTTGTGCTTCCGCAGTTGCAGCACCGATATGCGGGCTTAGGCTAAGGTTCTCCGCAGAAAGTAGCTCTGCACTTGGCGTTGGCTCATTCACGAACACATCGATAGCAGCAGCGCGAACGCGACCGTCGCTCAAGGCTTTGAGCAGGGCAGGTTCATTCACACAGCCACCGCGTGCTGTATTCACGATCACAACACCGGGCTTAACCTTGGTAAGTTCTGCTTCTCCGATCACCGGTTGCCCATCCTTTTGCGCTGGGACATGCACGGAGATCGCATCCGAGATCTTCAATAACTCATCCAACTCCACCAATTTTACAGGTACGCGGATGGTTGTTCCACCGATCTCCAGATCAATGGCTTCGGCAGTCGCGGTATTATCAGAATAGATCACACGCATACCGGCACCGATCGCATAGCGGGCGGTCCATTGTCCAATACGTCCGAAACCGATCACGCCAAGCGTTTTACCGCGCAATTCGCTTCCTTTCTCGTATTCTTTTTTCAACTCCTTGAAACGCGAGGCACCTTCAACAGGCATGGATCGGTTCGCCTTATGCAGGTTCCGCATCATGCTGAATAGGTGCGCCATAACAAGTTCTGCGACGCTAATGCTGGACGATGCAGGTGTGTTGATCACGGTAAGTCCCTTGTCGCGGGCATAGGCCACATCGATATTGTCCATTCCCACACCGCCACGACCGATCAACTTCATGCTTGGGCATGCATCGATCAGGTCCTTACGCACTTTTGTGGCGCTGCGCACAAGCAGTACATCCACTTTTTCCTTGTTCAAATAGGCCTGCAATTGATCCTGAGGAACGTGATCCGTTGTTACATTGAATCCTTCTTGTGCCAAGCTCTCTTTTGCTTGGGCCGATATTCCGTCGTTGGCGTGTACGCGCATAATTATCCGTTCTTTTTAGCAAATTCGTCCATTACATCAACAAGCACTTTCACGCTTTCCAAAGGGAGCGCATTGTACATGCTAGCACGGTATCCGCCTACACTGCGGTGCCCACGAATACCACTGATCCCGGCATCTTTCCACATCGCATCGAAGGCCGGTTCCAAAGCAGGGTCGTTCATTACGAACGTTGGGTTCATGTTCGATCGATCTTCAACAGCCGTTGTCCCTTTGAAAAGCGGCAAGCGATCAATGGCCGAATAGAGCAATGCTGCTTTCGCTTCATTCCGTTTCTCAGCAGCAGCAACTCCTCCATTGGCCTTCATCCATTGCAAATTCAGCATGCTCACATAAACCGCGTAGACCGGCGGCGTATTGTACATACTGTCTTTCTTAGCGTGGTTATTAAAGTCCAACATCGGACTGATGGTCCGGCCGGTTTTACCCGTTTTCTCAGGATCGAAGAGGTACATCGTAGCACCGGCTGGTCCCATGTTCTTCTGCGCACCAGCATAGATCATCGCAAAATCCGCAACTTTC
>JAGNUG010000142.1 GCA_017987115.1 Flavobacteriales bacterium
CACCCGATCCTTCTTTAAGGTTGAGCAACTGACCATTCTGAACGAAAAGATCCGGGATATACCGATCTTTCTGAATTTCACCAACACGGATCGGATCCTTCTGAGCTACACGCTGGGTGAGGAAACATTCAACTTTGATGTTGCTCGACACCAGGTCATCCGAACGCCACACTTCAGCTGCATCATAAAACTAACAGATCCAGATTATGCGGATGATGGCGATATCCGTTCCGCTCTTTTCATGCGGATCAACTCAACAGGATCATTGATATCAAGATTTGTTGCCTCTGTTCAAGTGCAGATCGCGGACGCAAATGCAAAGACGGTCGTTGTGTCCTGTAGGGACGAGAACCGGATCCTTGCAAGGGACCTTGTACAAGCAATGGTGGAGACCTTCATCTTGTATGATGTTGAGCGACAAAGCGAAAGTGCCGAGAATATAATCCAGTTCATCAGTAGCCAAAAAGATACCGTGTTCAATGAACTGAGTCAATCCGAATCCAGGCTTCAGGATTTCAAAATGAAGAACAATGTGGCGAACGTTGAGCAATTGACACCGATCTATTTGGAACGCAGACGAGCCTATGAGGACGAAATGGCCAACCTCTCCATGGATATTGCACTGTTGGAACAGATCCAGATCGCAACGGATAAGCCAATGCCTGAGATCAATGCGTATGATCTTGTCCCGCTGTTGATCGGAACGCAGTACGAAGGCTCTCTGAAGGGGCTCATCGACGACATGCAAAAGTTATTGAACGCAAGGACCGCAATGTATCTGGAGGCCACGGATCAGAACTTGAGCGTTATGAGCCTTGAACACCAGATCGAGGTTCAGAAACGTGTGGTAATTGAGACTATCACTACCATTCGATCGCGCGCAGTGGATCGCATGCAAGAGCTGGATCAACACCTTCGTCATTTCGAGAGCGAATTCCTCTCGCTTCCAGAAAAAGAATTGGAATATGCAAGCGTGGAAAGGGTCTTCAATATCAACGAAAAGTATTACACGCAATTGCTGGAAAAGGAGGTGGAGTACCGGATAAGCAAAGCCGGCTTCGTTGCCGAGAACAGGATCCTTGAGAATGCCGATCTGGCCCATGACCCTGTAAGCCCAAAACGGAACGTGATCTTTACCTCATACTTGGCCACTGGGCTGATCCTGAGCTTCCTGATCGTGCTTGTCCGCTATATTCTCCACGACAACATTACGACCCTTCACGACATTGCCAAACTCTCCAATGCCAGCATAGGGATACTCGGTATGATCCCTAAGTACAAGAAGGAAATACCTATTAGCCAATTGCTCATCGATAAGAACCCCAAATCACTTATCGCGGAATCGTTCCGAAGTGTTCGTACTAATCTCCAATTCGTTGATAATACGCCTGGCCCGAAGATCATAGCCATTACAAGTACGATCTCTGGTGAGGGAAAAACATTCGTAGCGATCAACCTGGCGGGTATTATTTCCTTTGGAGGAAAGCGTGTGATCATTCTCGACCTTGATATGCGAAAACCAAAGATCCACTTAGGGTTCGGTGTTGAGAATATCAAAGGTATGAGCACCTTGCTGATCGGAAAGGATGATCTTGAGACCTGTATACAGCATAGTTCATTGGAAGGCCTCGATTTCATCACTGCCGGACCGATCCCACCAAATCCTTCTGAACTGATCATCAGCGAACGCATGGACGAGCTGTTAGTGACGTTGAAAAAAACCTATGACATAGTACTGATCGACAATCCACCTGTAGGCCTGGTCACTGATGGCATACCCATGATCCAACGAGCCGAGTACCCGATCTATATTTTCCGTTCGGACTATAGCAAGAAACAATTCGTTCAGAACGTTGACCGTTTGATCAATGAGAACAACATCAAGCGGTTGAGCACTGTGCTGAACGGTGTGGATATTGATCGTAACAAATACGGTTACAACTATGGCTATGGATACGGTTATGGATATGGCTATGGAACCGGTCAAGGCTACGGCGGTGGATACTATGAAGAGAAAAGCACCTCCCAACAAAAAGGGTTCTTCAATTGGCTTCTCGGACGATAATGTGGGATGTACAAAAAACAGCGCTGGAGGGGCTATTGCTTATAACGCCCAGGATATTCAGTGATCCGCGCGGTCATTTCCTTGAAACCTTCAATGTGGTAGCGTTCAAGGAAGCTACAGGACTGGATATGGAATTCGTACAGGACAACGAAAGCCTTTCGAAAAAAAACGTTCTAAGAGGGTTGCATTTCCAAACTGAGCCTCATGCGCAAGGCAAACTCGTGCGGGTAGTGGATGGTGCTGTGCTCGATGTAGCCGTGGATATAAGGAAGAACAGCACGACTTATGGACAGCATGTGAATATCAGATTGGATAGTGTGAACAAACGAATGTTCTGGATACCTCCGGGATTTGCTCACGGTTTTGTTGCACTGGAAGAAAATACTGTCTTCGCATATAAATGCTCGGAACATTACGACAAAGCAGCTGAACGAACGATACAATGGAATGATGCCGACCTCGCCATAGATTGGGGCGTTTCAGATCCGATCATCAGCGACAAGGATGCCAATGGAACACCGTTCAAAGGCAATTGGGGGTAATAACGCAGTGCAATGATGTACAGCCCCACACAACAATTCCTGATCTACACCGGACTATTCTTCACGGCGTTGGTCTTCAGTCTGATGATCAACTCGGTCTTCATGCGGTTTGCACGCAACCTGGGGATCCGCGAACAGAACCAGGCAATGGAGCGATGGAGCGCAAGTGCGAAACCTGCGTTCGGTGGTATTGGTTTCTTCATCTTGTTCCTTGTGAGCTTCACATTGCACGGTGTTCTATTCCCTGAAATGACGTTTACGACGTTGAGACCCGACCTTCTCGGTCTTCTGGCTGCAACTTCGTTAGGGTTCATTATGGGCCTGGCGGATGATGCCTATAACACCAACCCGCTATTGAAGTTGCTCGTCCAACTTGGTTGTGGTGCGATCCTCATTGCTTCAGGCACGTGCATCGACGTGTTCGAAACACGATGGTTCAACATCGCACTAACATTGATCTGGGTGGTCGGGATGATGAACTCCATCAACATGCTCGACAATATGGATGGTATAACCACGGTGGTCAGCATTGGGATACTGATCGCTGGCATAATCGTGCAGCTCGTGATCGGTCCTTTGGAACCGGTTTATATGGTCCTGATGATCGGTCTGATGGCTTCGCTCTGCGGATTTCTCTACTTCAATTGGAACCCATCCCGAATGTTCATGGGAGATACAGGAAGTCAATTACTTGGCGTATTTCTCGCATTCGTGGGGATACGGTTCTTCTGGAATGCGGTATCATCTGAAGGTGAATGGGAACCAGCTCGTCAACTGATAGCTCCGTTGATCGCGTTCCTGCTACCTATCGTGGATACAACGATCGTTTCATTCAACAGAATGGCAAAGGGCACCTCCCCTTTCGTCGGTGGCCGTGACCACACGACTCACCATTTGAGCTATGCAGGATTAAGCGATGCCAAAGTGGCATTTACGTTCATCGGCATCTCCATGCTCAACGGGTTTCTTATCCTTGTAATGTTCAAATTTATTCCCGTTTGGGAAAATTTGTATACGGGGTTCTTCGTTCTTTATGCATTGGCAGTGTTCATCCCCTTCTTCATTCTTACAAAAAGAACCCGGCCATCCTAAGAAATATGCGATCAGGAACTGGACCATTAACTCACATTGCTCGCGTAGCACTGATCACCATTGCGCTATTGGGCGGAGGTCTTTGCATACACTTCCTTACGTTTTCCACTACTGTTGCGGATAGCGATCTGGAGCATCAGCGGTTGTTCAACGATAATTATAAGGTCTTCTCGCTAACAATACCTGAACAACTCGAATTCTGTGGAGAAAAAGTTCCGTTGGAACGGCTTGATGTACGTGAACGATTGGATAGAGAATTATTGATCAATACCTATTGGCAGAGCAGCACTTTGATCGCCCATAAACGTGCGAACCGTTGGTTCCCATTGATCGAAGAGATCCTGGAACGTGAGGGTGTTCCAGATGACATGAAATACCTTTCCGTTATCGAAAGCGGGTTGGCCAACGTGGTATCATCAGCAGGTGCTACGGGCTATTGGCAGTTCATGAAAGAGACCGGTACTGCGTATGGCTTGGAGATCAGTGGTGAAGTGGATGAACGTTTCGACATAGAAAAAAGCACCGTGGCCGCGTGTAAATATTTGAAAGCCTCATACAAGCGATATGGGAATTGGGCATTGGCCGCGGCATCATACAATCTTGGTGTAGGTGGTGTCGACAAACAAATGGGCCGTCAAAAACAGGATAGCTACTTCAATCTGCAGTTGAACGATGAGACATCGCGCTATGTGTTCCGCATGCTCGCGATGAAGGAAGTATTGCAGGATCCCGAGCGTTACGGTTTCCATTTACGCGCAAAAGACCTATACCAGCCGTATAAGACACGTGTTCTGGAGATCAATGGACCAGTGGATGATCTGGCTCAATTCGCCATCGACAACGAAACGGATTACCGCACGTTGAAATTACTGAATCCTTGGTTGCGTGATTCTCACCTCGTGAATAAGGAAGGCAAGGCCTACAAGGTCCTTCTTCCCGGCGAAGGGTTCGATGAAGGCGGAGCGGAGTAACTTCGCGCTTCCCCAGCTGTATTTCCCGTTTTGAAGAACACCCCGTTGATCGAGCCGAGCGCTCCTGACCTTATTGAAGCACAAGACGAATTCATTGAAGTTCTCGGTGCTCGTGTCCACAATCTCAAGAATATCGATGTGCGGATCCCACGCGATAAGCTGGTCGTTATCACAGGACTCAGTGGAAGCGGTAAAAGTTCGTTGGCATTTGATACCATTCATGCCGAAGGGCAGCGACGTTACATCGAAACGTTCAATGCTTATGCACGACAATTCCTAGGTGGTATTGAGCGTCCTGATGTTGATCTGATAACGGGCCTGAGCCCGGTGATCGCCATCGAACAAAAAACCATTAGTCGCAATCCGCGAAGTACAGTAGGAACAATAACTGAGATCTACGATCTCCTTCGATTACTATATGCACGTGTTGCCATTGCATATAGCTACAAGACCGGTGAACAGATGGTACGTTACACTGATAACCAGATAACGGACCTCATCAGTTCAGAGCTTTCCGGAAAGGAAGTATTGATCCTGGCACCCGTAATACGTGGGAGAAAAGGACATTACCGCGAACTCTTCGAACAATTCCTTCGACAAGGATTTCTTCGTGCTCGCGTCGATGGAACGGTGATCGAACTCACAAGTCGCCCGCGCCTTGATCGATACAAAGTGCATGACATTGAACTCGTGATCGATCGCTTGAAGGTCAAGGATAGTGACCGAAAGCGCTTGAATGAAACGTGCAATACAGCATTGAAGTACGGTAAGGGAAATCTAATGGTGGTGGATGTGCAGACCAATGAAGCACGCTATTTGAGCCGCCATCTGATGTGCCCGACCAGCGGCATCGCCTACGAGGAGCCAGAACCGAATCTATTCAGCTTCAATTCACCATATGGCGCATGCCCCCAGTGCAATGGATTGGGGCAGGTTACCGAAGTATCATTGGATAAGATCGTTCCTGATCGGAGCAAAAGCGTAAAGCGCGGTGCTATCTCACCTTTGGGTAGTTTTAAGAACAGTTGGGTATTCAAACAGATCGAGGCAGTTCTTAAAACCTTCGGGCATGACGTCAACACTCCCCTCGAGGAGATGGAGGATAACGTGCTGACCGCTTTGTTGAACGGTATGGACGAACCACTGAAAGTAACAAGCAGTATCGGCCTTAGCGATCGGAACGTGCAGTTCGAGGGCATCATCCCTTTCATATTGGAACAAAGCGATGGGGGAACGAAAGGTGCTCAGAAATGGGCAGCCAGCTTTACGCACATGGTCGATTGTCCACTTTGTGAAGGCACACGATTAAAGAAAACGTCGTTGTACTTCCGCTTGGGGGATAAGAACATTTCCGAGCTTGCCAATATGAGCATTGGAGATCTCCATGGTTTCATGGAAGGACTGATCGGTCGCTTGGATGAAAAAAGTGCTATGATCGCGCGCGAAGCCGTGAAAGAGATCACAGCCCGCAGTGGCTTTTTATTGGATGTGGGGTTGGATTATCTCACGCTGGACAGAAGCTCCCGATCACTTTCCGGAGGTGAAGCACAACGTATTCGCCTTGCTACGCAGATCGGCAGCCAATTGACAGGCGTGCTTTACATATTGGATGAACCAAGCATCGGCTTGCATCAACGCGATGATCAACGTCTGATCGGATCGCTACGTAATTTAAGGGACGGGGGTAATAGTGTGATCGTGGTTGAACACGATAAGGAAATGATGATGAGTTCCGATCACCTGATCGATATCGGCCCTGGCGCCGGTGAGCACGGTGGCCGGATCATGGCGGAAGGTCACCCGCACACGCTTGCCAAAGGAGATAGCGTAACTGCGCAATACCTGCGAAATGAATTGCGGATCGAGGTACCGAAGGTGCGACGCAAAGGGAACGGGGAACGCATCACATTGCGCGGTGCTAAAGGCAATAATCTTAAAGATGTTGATGTGGACCTTCCACTGGGTAAACTGATCTGTGTCACAGGGGTAAGCGGCAGTGGGAAAAGCACCTTGATCGGCGATACGCTCTACCCTATTCTCAGTAAGCATTTCTATCGAAGTACTGCACACCCTTTGGAGTATAGGAAGATAGAAGGGATGGAACACATCGACAAAGTGATCGAAGTGGACCAAAGTCCGATCGGTCGCACGCCCAGGAGCAATCCTGCCACTTATACCGGTCTATTCGATCACATTCGCGAACTCTATGCACGCTTACCCAGTGCAAAGATCCGCGGATACAAAGCCGGTCGATTCAGTTTCAATACCGTTGGCGGCAGATGCGAAACGTGCAAAGGCGCCGGTGTGCGCTTGATCGAAATGAACTTCCTGCCCGATGTTAGTGTACCCTGCGAAACTTGCCGTGGTAAGCGCTATGACCGTGAAACATTGGAAGTACGGTACAAAGGAAAGAGCATAGCGGATGTACTTGCGATGCCGGTAGAAGAAGCATTGGAAGTGTTCCAGGATATTCCGCAGATCGGCATGAAACTTAGAACGTTGTTGGATGTAGGCCTCGGATACGTAACGCTCGGACAAAGCAGCATCACTGTCAGTGGAGGTGAAGCACAACGTATCAAGCTCGCCACGGAACTCAGCAAACGCGATACCGGTAGAACATTCTACATCCTTGATGAACCGACAACGGGTTTACACTTCGATGATGTGAAACAACTGATCCGCGTGTTGGACCGCTTGGTCGATCATGGGAATACCGTCCTTGTTATTGAACACAACATGGACATTATCAAGATCGCGGACCATGTGATCGATATGGGCCCTGAAGGTGGCGCAGGTGGGGGACAGATCGTAGCGCGTGGTACGCCGGAAGAAGTAGTGATGATGGGACGGGGTCATACCGCCCCTTTTCTCGAAAAGGAATTGGCTTAATGGTGGCATGAGAATAACATTGATCGCAATTCTTCCACCGTTCAACCATACCGTAATT
>JAGNUG010000040.1 GCA_017987115.1 Flavobacteriales bacterium
AGGTCCCTACGTTCCGGCAGGCACTATTATGGGCATACTTCTGATCTGCTTGAGAGGCTGGAACGTCATAATTCGGATCGTTCTGCCTCAACGAAAGGTCGTGGGCCTTGGAAGCTTATTTCTTATACAGAATGTGCAACCAAGGGAGAGGCCATGTCGTTCGAATTGAAATTGAAGATGTGCAAAGACCCTGGTCGAGCGTTGCGTTTGATTTCGGAACGCAATAGCATTATGTAGCCCGGCATCGCGTCCCGGCTAAGACAGCCGGGAAGGTCGTCAGTTCGAATCTGGCCGCCCCGACAAAAAAAGAGCTGACCAAATGGTCGGCTCTTTTTTATTTTGAGATGTTCACAGTCTACATGATCAGGTCCCTACGTTCCGGCAGGCACTATTATGGGCATACTTCTGATCTGCTTGAGAGGCTGGAACGTCATAATTCGGATCGTTCTGCCTCAACGAAAGGTCGTGGGCCTTGGAAGCTTATTTCTTATATAGAATGTGCAACCAAGGGAGAGGCCATGTCGTTCGAATTGAAATTGAAGATGTGCAAGGATCCTGTTCTGGCATTGCGATCGATCGATGCTCTGAACCGCAGTACGCAGTCCGTTGATGCTTACCAGTAGCAATAACTCGTTCCTTCAATTCCTCTGCCTGCTAATTAATACGATCTTTGCGCGCAATATCCGGTCCCGTAGCTCAGATGGATAGAGCACCTGCCTTCTAAGCTGGCGGTCGTTGGTTCGAATCCAACCGGGATCACTTGATGATCGAATAGATCTCCAGAAAAGTCTGTTTCCCAAAATGGCAAGCTCACTTGAGCGTTTTGCGAATCAGACTTTTCGATCAATTCGATCCACTTCACGGCCTGAGCTGGAAAGGCGCAGCCAATCCAACCGGGATCACAACAGAAGAGTTGGTGCTTTTTAGTGCGTTGCCCCACCAGAGATCAAGCTCATGGCATTCGTATCAGTTTTCAACACCCTCATCCATGTCAAATGGGGACCCGTTCCATTGGTACTTGCTTTGCTTGAGATCGGCATCTATCTAGGCGAGAACGCATGGACAGCGACGTAGGGCCCATAATTCTGCTCCGATCGTTGGACATGACCTTGGATCCATCGGGCACATGGGAGAACTGGTCGAAATGTTGATCAAGACTGCGCTGCCACCATCGGTTGTAAGGCAGGAAGCGCAACCTTCGCGGCGTCAATAAAGAAAAGTTGACTTCAATAATGACCCGCAATTTTCAGATCTTACTTGCGCTACTGTTGCCACTTCATTTAGGAGCGGCCAACTATTACGTCTCTGCTACTGGTAATGATGCCAATACCGGGACGTCGGAAGCAACAGCGTGGAAGACCATTGCTCGCGTGCAGCAGCAAATGGTGAACCTCGCTCCTGGTGATCAGGTGCTTTTTCAGCGCGGTGGTATATTTCCGGGCGAACTTGATATCTACCAGAACGGCACAGAAAGCTCACCGATAGTATTTGGTGCATATGGGACAGGTGAAGCGCCTATCATTAGTGGAGGTCTTCCAGTTGTCAATTGGACGCCCTATCAGGGTAATATCTGGCGCGCACCTGCACCTGGACCGGTAAAATACTTATTGGTTAATAACGAACCAATGACCTTGGCGCGTTACCCTAATACGGGATGGTTACGGAATGTAAATGGTAGTACTACACAGATCAATACAGGTGGTGTGCTGACCCAATCTTCCGGATACTGGAACGGAGCTCAGGTCGTGATCAGGAGTACCAATTGGTGTTATGAGACGGGCACGGTTACAGGTTACAACAACGGAACGCTGACGTTCAGTGCGATCACAAGCAGCTTGAATAATAACGACTGGGGCTTCTTTCTTACCAACAAATTAAGCGAACTTGATTCACCAGGCGAATGGTATTATGATGCATCCTCTGGACAGGTGTTTTTCTGGGCGATCGGAAACGCTAACCCGAATTCACTGAATGTTATGGGTTCCGTTTATTCACAGGGCATCATTCCGGGTTGGCAGAAACATCATTTGCTGATAGAGAACCTGTGTTTTCAGGGTCAAACCGCAGCTGGAATAAGTACAGAGGTAAGCAACAACGTAACGGTCAGAAATTGCACTTTCCGGCATTTATATAAGGCGATCAGCAGTTCTGGAAACTCCAATTCCTACATCAACAATACGATCTACGATGCATACGCTACTGCAGTGAACATCTATGATGATAACACTTTGATCGAGGGAAATACCTTGACGGATTGTGGAAATCGTCCCGGTTTAGGAGAGAATATATGGGGTCAGATCGGTATTAACATTACGGGTATGAACAATGTTGTACGTAGCAATCGATTGGAAAGTATTGGATACATTGGTATAGCGGCTAGAAATAATACGTTGATCGAGAAGAACGTGGTCAGCAACGCCATGTCCAGCTTCAATGATGGCGGGGGAATAGCCTTCGATAATTCAGACGGCATGATCATTCAGGATAATGTGGTGATCAACCTGGTCGGAAACGTTGAAAGCGCAGCTCCCAATTATATCAGCTACCACAAGATCTGTCATGGTATTTACTTCGGAAACACCTCGTTAAAGAATACCATTGTAAGACGTAACACCGTGGCCCATTGCAATGGTGCCGGCATTCATGTCGATCATACAATGGTGTCACAAGGCAATCAAGTAAAGGACAATGTGCTATTCGATAACTTGATCCAGCTCAGCATTTCGGATTTCAGTAATCCGGTTGGCCCAGGAGCTACGGCACCGTACTATGTGGCTAATTTCAACACGGTCTATTCCGGAAATCATATGTACAGTATCCGGCCCGAGCAGCTGTGCATGCACCATTACAATGTTCATGGCCCAGGCCAAGTGGACTTCGGTACGTTCACGAACAACAAATACTTCAACGCCTACGAGGAACTTAGTATTGAGATCTTCAACACGAATAGCGGCTGGCGCAAGACCTACACCATGGAACAGTGGCAGCTGGAGCGTTCCGAAGATGCGGGTAGCGCGAGAAGTCCGTTGCGTTCTTCCAAATATGCCACCATCAGTGAATTGAGTGGTGACTTGATCGTCAACGGTGGGATGGATGCATCTATCGCAGGGTGGACGGCATTCCCGTCTAACGGTCAGCTGACACGTGATGATTCCTACTTGGATGGTGGGGCACTCAAAACATATTTGCCAAACAATAGCCTGTATTATGACATGTTCACGAAGAACACGAATCTGTTCAGTGTGCAGAACGGCCAATGGTACCGGATGCGATTCAGTATTCAGTCCGACATTCACGGAGTAGTTCGTTCCGGAGTGAAGGGGGAGTCACAATGGAGTTCACCGTTTGGAATTGAAGAAAAACCTATTCCCTTTTCGCCTGAACGCAGGGATGTGGAAATGTATTTCCAATCCGATCTTTCTGATCAGGCGCATATGTTGTTCATCAGTAACTATTTGGAGCCACGGTATTGGGTCGATAATGCACAGTTGCACAAGGTTACTGTGTCTGAATTGGACCCGAACTTGGATCATGTTCTCTTGCTGAACGATCAAGCTACAACGCAGACGGTGGCATATCCTTCAGGATGTTGGAGTGATCTGGATGGGAATGTTGTGACAGGTTCAGTTCAACTTGCGCCTTATTCATCGAAGATCGTCTATCGGATCCCCGGTACAGGATGTAACCAAAGTCCTTCAAATTCAGTGTCTGCAAAAGTGTTGCTTTCCGGTGCACTGGACACGAATACCGGTCTAATGCGAACGAACCTGCGCATGCAGGGCTTGTTGCCAATGACCGAACCGTACTCTGCAATGGGTGTTACAGTTGAAAATGCTGGAACGGGCATTGAGACGTCTGTGCTTGTAGGAACCGGTCCACAGATGTTAGTTGACTGGGTGCTTATGGAACTCGTGAATACGGATGGTACGATCTCAGCGCGACGTGCTGCTTTGGTGCGTTCAGATGGTGTAGTTATGTCAGCAAACGGGGGCAACGTTATTCAATTCAACACCACGACCCAAGGCAAACGCTTAGCGATCCGTCATCGGAATCACTTAGCAGCAATGTCAACGACCGTGCTTTCGTCGAATCTGGACGTGATCAACATGACCTCTGCCAGTACGCCAATGTTCGGCCAAAATGCGCTGAAAGTGGAGAACGGCTACCAGTCGCTGTGGAGTGGTGATGTGAACTTCGATGGTGTTGTCCGGTATACCGGAACTGACAATGACAGGGATCTGATCCTGATGACCATTGGTTCGATCGTTCCATCAAATACAGTCACTGGATACTTGCCCGATGATGTGAATATGGACGGTATTGTTATGTACACCGGGACCTCTAATGATCGTGATATTATTCTCCAGAATATTGGAGGAGTATCCCCAACAATTGTCCTTATCGAACAACTTCCATAGTCCTATTGACTACAAAAGGAACTGCGATCATCCGTAAGGGTGATCGCAGTTTCCTTTTTAATGAGATCGGAATGAACAGAACGGTAAGTCCTTGTTCTATGACCAAGATGGTTCCAATAGGGTTTTCTTAGATCCGCTCCAGGGTTGCAGGCGGCATCCAGCCTACCGTCCCGTTGGGTAACGAAACTTCGGACCAACCTTTCGTCTCCTGAACAATGTCCACCTTGGTTCCTTTATGCAGAACGAATAGTACCGTTGAGCCTTCCCTGGGTTCGCTACGGACATCGACTTTTGGAGTGAGAGTTATTGCCTGTGAATCATCGCTGATCTCCAGGTAGCGATACGATGCAAAGGAGATAGCGATGATGCTCGTGATCACGGACACCGTAGTAAAGGCAAATAGGAGCCTACGTAGAAACCGAGGTTTGAAGTACAATGCGCATGCCAGGCAAACGAAGATGGCAAGCACGGACCACAACGCGTAGCGCGCCCATTGGTCAGGGTCGCCACCGGCTCGGAATCGGCTCCATGTGGAACCAAGTGAAAAAGCTTCGGGAGCATTGACGCGATCAACGATCTGTTCACGTGCCAATCGCAAATTGGCGAGCACATCCTCATCTCCCGGAGCCAAACGTAGCGCCCTTTCAAAGAAGAGAATGGCACGCGGAATATCTCCCAGCTTGAAGTGGCAGTTGCCCATGTTGTACAGCAATGTCACTCCGGAGAATTCTACGTTAAGCGAGTCATAAATAGCAAGAGCTTCAGTGTAATTTCCTTCGGCATAATTCTCTTCGGCAAGCTTCATCAATGTGTTGGCATTGTCCATGTCAATGCCTTTTGCATTGGAATACGGAACAAGACAAACTATAGCCAAGAGATTAACGAAATGGAATAGGCGCATCATTTTTTTTGATCTTGTTCGATCTTTCCGATCAAAATAACAGCATCGCCGAACAACTCCTTTCGCGATCGGTCCTCAACAGGCGCGAACCGTGCCATATCGCAAGCAGTGATCAGCCGTACATAATCGTCAGCCAGTGCATTGCCGTCCTTAAGGTCTGCCAGTTTTTCGCGGACCAGCGCTTGATTCAATTGAGCGAGGCCCAATCCGAACTTATTTGCCATATAACCATGCAATGCTTTTGATAGCGCGGCATAGAAGGGTGCCCTGTCCTTCTGCTCAACCAGTTTCCCGGCTTCCGCCATGTGCTTTCTGGCGATCCGATCGGCTTGTTTCCGCCGTGTTCCTTCTACATCAGCTCGTGCGGCTTCGTGCTTTCTTCGCCAGCCTAGAAAAACCAGAAAAGCCAGCGCCGGAGCACTGATCCCGGCGAACCAAGGTGTTGACGCGAATAGCCATTTGTCTTTTATACGGAGATCTGGATCTCCGGTACGTATGTATCGAATATCCTTATCAAGTAGCGTTACATCCGATCGGTCCTGTCGTTGTACCGAACTAGTTCCACCTCCTTCTCCTTCGGCTATTGAAAGGTGCAAGGGACCGGATGAAAGTGTCTTGTAACCATTGCTTTTCGGGTCAAAGTAGCTGAAGGTTATCGGCTCCAGGTCGAACTCTCCCTCATGCCGCGGTATCATGATATATTCGAATTCACGGGAGCCGGACATGCCAGCCCCGGTAACACTGACCTTATCATTCACCTTAGGGTCATACGCTTCCAGATCACCGGGTAGATCCAGTTCCGGTGCGTCCAGAAGCTTAAGGTTTCCGCGACCACTGTATTTCACGGTAAGCTGGATCGCTTCGTTCGCTTTGACCGAAGTGCGATCCAAGTTCACCGCCATTTCCATATCGCCTACTGTTCCGTTGAAGTCCACAGGTGCTGGAGAGGGTAGGCTTGTTACTTGCAATTCTGCTGTGTTGCTGCGAAAGTTGATCTCCGTTCCCGGGTTGAAGAATGACCGGTCGACCACGCATCCAAGTTCCATTGGTTCGATCAGCAGCTTGCCACTTTTCTGCGGGAAGAGAACCTGCCTCTTCAAGATCGCTACTTTGTACTGAATACCATTGATCGTCTGGAGTTCCCGCTCCCAGTCAAGTTTGCCGGTATCGATATCCTCTGACCAGAACCCTGTCATCTTGGAGTACTCAAGTCTGTTCAGGTTCAAGTTGGCGTAATGGGAATAGAGTGAATACGTAGCAACCACTTGCTCACCAACAAAGGCTTTGCTCTTGTTCAGGGAGATCGAAGCAAAAATGTATTTATCCTTGCTCTGTGCTTGAGAGCGAGTGGCGTCCGGTGCAGTGGATGACGCCTTGGTCACCTCTATCCGGATCGGATCGGTGGTCATGATCCCACCTCCGATCTTAACTTGAGCTGCACCGATCGTATAGGTTCCAGGAGTTTTGCCCGTTAGGACCCAAGTGCGGCTCAACGCGAAAGACATTTGCCCATTGATCGTGGTGATCTGTTGACTTTCGCTTGGTCCGCGCAGAACTGTAAGCCCACCGAAGTCCGGAGCGCCATAACCCTGTTGACTATTGGATAGTGTAAGCGTTAGTTTCAAATACTCACCGACCGCAATGGAGTTGCGGTCAACCGTTGCGGTAAAGCTGATCTGTTGGGCAACTGCATTTCCGCATGTGGCCAACAAGAGAACCGCAAAGACCATATGTTGAAGGATCCTATGCATTACCAGTCCTTATCGATGGTTCTACGTTCAGCGGGTCTTTGTTTTTCGCGCACTTTGTTCTGAACGGCTTTTTCTTCACGATCCATGGCATCAAGTATACGCTCCGCATCCTTTTCCGAGATACGACCTGGTTCCGGTTTCTTTTCCTCCGCCCCTTTCTCTTCTTCCTGCTGCTGTTCTTTTACCTTCTGCTCTTCGTTATTCTCGTTATCAGCCTCTTGTTCTTTTTGCTGATCTTGTTCTTTCTGCTGTTCTTGCTGTTCTTGCTGTTGCTCCTGCTGTTGCTGCTGTTGCTGTTGTTGTTTTTTTTCTTCCTCTTTGATCAGTTCTTCCGCAAGTTTTAGAAGTCTGGGGTCGCCTGGGTAGGCCTTCAGGCCTTTGTCCAGCGTCTTTAATGCTTCGATCTTCTGTTCCTTAACGTATTTCTTACTAGCAGTATTGAAGTAATCCGTGGCCTCTAATTTCCTACTGGTGCTATCTCCAACCGCATTTTGAGACTGGCCCATGGACAAAAGCGATGTGCAGAGGAACAAAGCCAATGATCCGTATTTGATCCATTTGTTCATTTCGTTCTCAGCAAACATGATCTATTCGGCTGTTGCCGCATCTGTTACTGTTTCCAATTTCTTCATGTATTCTTCTTCTTTCTTCAAGGAAGGATCGCGCTCCAACCCATCTTCCAGCACATCAAGAGCCTCATTGAATTTGTACTGCTCTACTAGCGAATCCGCTCGTTGTACCAATTGCAGCGCCATGGCGGTCAATTTCGTCTCTTCTTTGTCCTTATCGTCTCCATTTTTCTTCCTTCGCTCTTCCTCTTCCTTTTTCAGCATATCGATGGTGTTCTGTACCACCATCAAATTGTACCGTGCATCTTCGTTGTTCGGGTCTGTCCTTAATGCATTCCGGAGCGATGCTTTCGAAGCGACCAGGGTTGAGTCAAAGAGCTTGCCCATCTGAATACTCAATTTCCAAAGCGAGTCCCGCATCACGATACCTTCAACCTTTTGCGCAATGTCGTTTCCTTCAATTACGATGCCAGTGAAATCCTTGGCGGCTTTCTTCGAGATGCTATCCGCTGCGAATGCATATCGGGCCTGGGTTGTTCCCAAATTGTAGAATGTCGGACCCTTAATGCTATCCGGTTGCAATTGCAACGCACCGTTGTATGCAGCAGCACTTTCGGACCATTTTGCAAGTCTATGGTTCGCGTTTCCCAGACCATATAACGCCCTCGGGTCCTGAGTTGCTGCAGAATATGCGGTGATCGCATCCTCGTAACGTTCAGCACGAAGATCCGCATTGCCTGCTTGAAGTGCTTTATGCACAGCACGCTCCGACGAGGTGCCGCAAGCAACCATTGAAAGAAGTGTTATGGCGATGAACGGTTTCATCTTTCGATCGAAAGGTTACGAACACCCCAACTACGTGTCCCGAATGAAAACGATAATGCGATCAACAACATACCGAGTGCCAATGGATATTGATACTGGTCCTCGTGCGCAGTGTACTGATAGGTACCGACTTCTGTTTTTTGCAAGGCTTTGAGGTCACTGATGATCTGATCCATTCCTGTGGAGGAAGAGGTTGCACGCGAATAAGATCCACCGCCTGCTTCTGCGATCGCACGCAGCATACCTTCGTTCAGTTTCGTAATGACCGTAGTGCCGTTGCTATCCTTTTTGAAACCGAGCATCTGACCATTTCTTCGGATAGGGATCGGGCCACCCTGAACGGATCCCATACCCACTGTGTACACTAAGATCTTGTCCGCAGCTGCTGCTCGGGCCGCGCCTTCGGCATCATCCTCAAAGTTCTCACCATCGGTGATCACCACGATCGCTTTGCTGGAACCATTTTTCATATCGAAACATTCTGCTGCCAAACCGATCGCGTCGCCAATGGCAGTGCCCTGCGTAGCCACGTTCCCTGGGCCTACGCCTGCAAGGAACATTTTGGCTGCGGATCGATCTGCTGTTATTGGCAGCTGAACGAATGAATTGCCTGCAAAAACAACGATACCTAATCGGTCTCCCTGCATTCGTTCGATCACTTGAGCCATTGCACGGCGCGCAACTTCCATGCGGTTGGGGATCAGATCCTCACAAAGCATGCTGTTGCTCACATCAATAGCCACCACCACATCTATTCCTTCGGATCTCACCGTATTCGGTCTGGATCCGAATTGTGGGGCGGCCAGAGCAAGAACAACAAAGCCTAGTCCATGCCTGACCAATAGAAAGCGCAGAAGTGAACGCCCGCTTGAGATGCCCGGTACCATCCGGACCAAGGTGGATTCCGATGCAAAGCGGCTCATGGCCCGGTTACGCCACGCCATGTCCAGTAAGAATAGGATCACCATCACCGGACCGATCAACATCGCCCAAAGAGCGCCTGGTTCATTGAATCGAAATGCAGGGACTTCGCGATCCACGTACCACCAAATGCCGAGCATTAATGCCCAGGTGAACAGTTCCAGAACAATGGCGATCAATGCCATGATACCGATCCTATATGTGCCTGGTCGCATCATGCCATGCCGCGCAAAAAGGTCCGGTCAAGTAGGAATGCCAGTAACAGACAAGCCGCTCCGATCGCTGCGAAAGGGAAGAACTCTTCGTTCCGTTGGCTGTATTCCGTCACTTTGATCCGCGTCGTTTCCAAACGATCGATCTCTTCATAGATCTCGCGAAGCTTCTGTTCGTCGGTTGCACGGAAATACTTCCCACCGGTCATTTCGGCGATCTGTTTCATGGTCGGTTCATCGATCTTCACATCCACATAGTCAAAGCGGTACTTGCCTGGGGCATAGATATCAACCGGGTAAAGCGCTTTACCTATCGTCCCAACGCCAATGGTATAGACACGTACACCCATGGTCTCCGCGATCTGGGCAGCGTCCAATGGCTGAAGGGATCCAGTATTGTTCACGCCATCTGATAGCAGGATCACAACTTTGCTCTTGGCCTCACTTTCTCGTAATCGGTTTATGGCAGTGGCAAGCCCCATTCCGATCGCTGTACGACCCTCGACCAGCCCGATCTGCAGGTCGGAGAAGAGTTGTTTCAATACGCGATGGTCCGTTGTAAGTGGGCATTGCGTATAGGCCTCACTGCCGTACACCACAAGCCCGATACGGTCGTTGGGTCGACCATCAATGAAGTCCGCGGCTACTACTTTTGATGCTTCCAGACGATCAGGACGAAGATCTTTGGCAAGCATACTCTCGGATACGTCCAGTGCAATAACGATGTCTATTCCTTCGCGCTGCACATCTTCCCAGTCCTCTTTGCTCTGCGGGCGAGCCATCGCTAATACCAAGAAGCCCAGTCCTGCCAGGCCTAGAGCGCTGGGTAATGGTTGCAATAGTGCGAACAGATCCGTTGGACCGTTGATCAACGCACCAAGCGTAGGCAATTGTACCTGTGGCGTTCTACGTTTGGAGCGCCATAGGTAAAGAGCTCCAAGCAGAATGACAAAGGCCAGTCCGATCAATAACTTGGGTTGAAGTACGTCGAACCGACGGAACATATACCAACCTGCAACTGCTACGGCCACGGCAGCGACTATCAACCAGAATGGTCCTGATATGCTATCGCGATCACTTCTCATGCGATGCTTTGCTGGACTTTGCCGGTAGTGGTGCGGTCTGCTGGATGAATCTGATGGCTTCGATCATCATTTGTTCATTTTCAGCAGGGGCGGGTAATGCTTTGGCGAATTTTACCATGTCCGCAAGGCGCAGCACATTGGCCAATTGGATCTGTTGATCGCGATCAAGTGGGCTCACCTTCAACTCGTGTATCAATTCATCGGTGGTCCGCTCCAAAGCTGGAATGTTATACCGCTCCTCAATGTATCCGCGCAAAAGATCGGTAAGACCGGATTGGTATTCCTTGTGTGAGCCCTGTTGCCACAGTCGTTTGCCTTCCAGTACACGCAGTTCTTGGAGGTAACGCTCGTGAATGGCCACTTCGATCGCTACTGGAGCAACGGGCCCTACTGGTTTTTTATTCTTTAGAATGCGTATTACGATAAACGCTATTAAGATGATCGCACCGACTACTAGGAACCAATACCAGTTCTCCAATAACCAATAGCCTAAATGGAACGGGACATCGATCACGTCGTTGATGTCATGCAGCGATGCAGGAGCGCCGACTGGGACCCCTTTAATATAGATCAATAAGGGCAAGGTTTCCATAGCCGTGCCATTGACGGTCAGTTTGAACGGTGGGATCGCCCAATATCCGGTATCGAATGAAGTGATCACCAATTCACGAACGAGTAACTGTTGAGCGTTAGGGTCATTGGCAATGGTATCGACCCCATGATCATGAACGACTTCCACGTGCTTGGTCAGTGTGTCCTGGATCAAAGGCCAATCAACCGATGCTTCACCATCATTCACGATCAACTTCAGCGTGGTCTGTTCACCAATCAGGATGGTATCCAAGCCAAGTTCAACAGCAACATCACCGCTCTGCGCGAACGCATCTGCAATGAACAGGAGGCTGAGAAGGAGAACTGTGCGCATTACCCGGATCAACGCTGTTTGAAGAGGTTCATCAGTGGTTTTACATAGCCGGCATCCGTGCTGATGGTGGTATTATCCACACCGGATCTCCGCAGTAGTTCGCGTGTACGGTTCTGATGTTTTAGTGCCGTTGCCCTGTATGAATTCCTGATCACCCGGCTGCTCGTATCGACCCAACGTACAACGCCTGTTTCCGGATCGATGAACTGTACCAGACCAACGTTCGGAAGCTCTCCTTCACGGGGGTCGGTGGTGCGCAGTACGACCAGATCATGTTTGCGGTTGGCGATCTTCAGCGCATCATCATAACCTTCATCCATTAGGTCACTGATCAAGAACGCAATACTGCGTTTCTTGATCACATTGTTCAAGTAGCGCAACGCCTCTGTTATATCGGTTCCCTTACTTGTAGCGCGGAATTCCAGCAGTTCGCGCACCATACGAAGGATATGGGATCTTCCTTTTTTCGGTGGAATGAACTTCTCGACCTTGTCACTGAACAGGATCAAGCCCACCTTATCGTTGTTCCTAATAGCGCTGAAAGCGATCGTGGCGCACACCTCCGTGATCAATTCGCGTTTCAATTGGAATGCCGTACCGAAATCCGCTGACGCACTTACGTCGGCCACCAACATGACAGTAAGTTCACGTTCCTCTTCGAAGACCTTAACGAAAGGGTGCCCGAACCGAGCGGTTACGTTCCAATCGATCGTCCGCACTTCATCACCAGGCGTGTATTCCCGCACCTCGCTGAATGTCATGCCTTTTCCTTTGAATGCACTATGGTATTCCCCACTGAATATATGCTCGCTCAAGCCGCGTGTTTTCAGCTCGATCAAGCGCACCTTTTTCAGGAGTTCCTTAGTATGTTGTGCGGTATTCAAAGTTGTAGGCGTACGGTTTAAGTGGAATGAAGTAGGGAGTCACTACCTGATCCTGCGTATAGCTATTGATCAGGGAACTTCAACAGTATTCATCACTCGTTCGATGATCTCCATGACGGATATGTTCTCTGCTTCTGCTTCGTAGGTAAGGCCGATACGATGACGGAGAACATCCGGACACACTGCGCGCACATCCTCTGGAATAACGTACCCGCGTCGCTTCGTGAAGGCCAACGCTTTTGCAGCCAATGCCATGTTGATGCTTGCACGTGGCGACCCCCCGAAAGAGATCAATGAGGTCAGATCGGTCAATTTGTATTGATCCGGTTTCCGCGTAGCGTATACGATATCAACGATGTACTGCTCGATCTTTTCATCCATATACACTTCGCGTACCAATTGGCGGGCGGCGAGGATCTCGGCCGGCTTCACCACCTTCTGTGCCGTCGGCATACCACCTACACGTACATTTTGCCGAATTATGGCTTTCTCTTCTTCGCGTTTCGGATAATCAAGAACCACCTTCAGCATAAAGCGGTCTGTCTGTGCTTCAGGTAAAGGGTAGGTTCCTTCCTGTTCGATCGGGTTCATGGTGGCCATTACCAGGAATGGTTGTGGCAGTTGATAGGTATTCGTGCCAATGGTGACCTGTCTTTCCTGCATGGCCTCCAACAAGGCACTTTGTACTTTGGCAGGTGCGCGGTTGATCTCATCGGCCAATACGAAATTGCTGAATATGGGTCCTTTCTTAACGCTGAACTCTTCGTTGCGTGGGCTGTAGATCAATGTCCCGATCAGGTCAGCAGGCAAAAGGTCCGGCGTGAATTGGATCCTACTGAAATCAACATCCACCGTGCTGGCAAGAGCTTTGATCGCCATGGTCTTGGCAAGGCCCGGTACGCCTTCCAAAAGGATATGTCCATCAGCCAACAAAGCGACCAATAGCTTTTGGATCATGTCCTTCTGGCCAATGATCACCTTTTCCATTTGCTGATCGATCAGGTCAACGAATGCACTGGCCTGTTGAATGCGATCGTTAAGTGCCCGAATACTTTCGGATGTTACGGTTTCAGGGGTATCGGAAAATGTCTGCTCCATGGTACTTTTTTGGCGTTTCCCTTAAGGTGTAGTCAAAGATCAGGCTCTGTACGGATCGAGTGGAAAATAGGCCGTTAAATGGTGTTAACCTCAACGTTGTTTAGCATCGTGGGATCGGTCAAGGGTCGAACATTTCGATCGACAGAAGTGGTGTACCTTCGACGGCATGACAACTACGACAGATACCCTATCCCTTGAAGAAGCAACCGATCATGTTCGCGCATTCCACGATGCTTTTGGGATTTCGAATGCCAAAGGACCCACCGGAGCGATCGGAGACCGCGATGCATTGTTGCGGTACAAGCTTATCCGGGAAGAGAACGAAGAATACTTGGATGCCGCCATGAACGGAGACCTTGTGGAAGTAGCCGATGCCCTGGGGGATATCCTTTACATCGTTTGCGGTACCATGTTGAAACATGGATTGGAGCACAAAATGGGGGAAGTATTCCGTGAGATCCAGCGCAGCAATATGAGCAAGTTGGATGCGAACGGAAAGGCCATTTATCGTGAAGACGGAAAGGTGATGAAAAGCGACTTGTACTTCAAGCCCGATATCGCTTCGATCCTGGCCAAAGAATGATCAACATGCACCTTCCAACATTGCTTTCAAGAGCCCGGACGAGCCGGTTTACGCGGTGGTATATGAACCTGGGGTTGAATTGGACGATCCCGTTCAATAGGCCACATGGTTTCAAAGTGGTACCGTTGGAGCAGGGAGGTATTTCAGTGCAGATCCCGAACTGGAGGATCAATCGCAACCACATTAACGGCATACATGCGTGTGCAATGGCAACCGCATCCGAAATGTGCAGTGGCTTAAGCGTCCTGGAAAAACTGGACCCGAAAAAATACCGGTTGATCATGCGTAGCCTGCATATGGAATATCATTATCAGGCCAAACAAAAGGCCAGCGCGGTCTGCGTTCCAACAGATGAGGAATTGGAACGGAGCGTCCTGGAGCCATTGCGTACAGCAGATTCAGCGGATCACACCAGCATTGTAAAGGTTCACGATGTAAGTGGTAACCACCTAGCAACAGGTACTGTCACCTGGCAAGTAAAAGAGTGGAGCAAAGTGCGAACAAAGCGATAGCGGATAAGCCTCTTATTCGTTGTTGGCCAACGTCAGTAGTTTACGCGCTGCGAAGCCTTTTTAACGTTGAGGAGACCAGCATGATCACGATCGCACCGGTAAGGGCGATCCCCATATCTTTTTGTGCATCCCAAATGTCGCCTTGGCTACCGAGGTATGCCGCACCCTGAGCAGGGAAGAAGACATCGGCCACAGCCCATTCGATCAATTCATATGCGCCACTGAAACTGAGGGTTATCTCTACTGGCAAAACCCAACACACCCAATTAGGCCACTGGAAGTGATTCTTGAAATAATCGCGCATAGGGTAGGCGAGGAGCAGGCCGAAACTGCAATGCACGATCCGGTCGTACGGGTTCCGCTCCAAGGTCATCGAGTCCTTTAACCAATAACCAAAAGGGTTTTCTGCGTATGTATACATCGCCCCGTAAATGTGGAGAAGGATGTACACGAACATCATGGCATAGCTAAGATCGCTGAATTTGAATCTGCCGTGGCTCAATGTTAACATGGCAATGAAGACCACGGTCAGTACGTTCTCCGTGATCCAATTCGCACGATCCGTGGTACCTACGAAGGTCCATGCCCAAACTGCCAGAAAAATGCCAAGAAACACTTTCAGTAAGGTGTGCTCACGAAAAGGGATACGACCAACTGTAGAAGCTGTGGTAAAGGACATGGGGAGGTCAATAAGGTATGAATGAATAGGCTAGAAATTGTCTTCCTCAAGTTCTTCATCCTTCTCTTTCTTTTTTGTTGAGAAGCGATAACCGACCGTAACTGCATACACCACGTTCTGGATGCGCGCAAATCGATCAAAGGGAGTGAGGCTCGTTTGAGCACGCACATCAAAGGTCAGCGACTCACTTTCGATCCCGATACCAACCAGACCGCTGAATTGGAAACGGTTCTGGCCATTAGCGCGCGAATATTTCACGTCCAACGTTTTATCGCCATTTGTCCAACTTTCAATTCTGCCACTGAGCAAATAGCCGAGGCTCGGTCCAGCAAGCAAGAAAAGGCCGTTGGGGTCTTTATTAACTGAGACCTTGAGCAGAACGGGAAGTTCCGCATATCGGTACGTATTGCGGGAACGTGTGCTATTGGCGGGGTTCCTGTAAGCGGAACCTTTCGTAAGCCAAAGCGCTTCTACCATAAGTCCAACTTGTTCATGAAGTGGTGCTTCAATGTACCAGCCCAGAACGGGTGCTAAACGCAGATTACTGGAATTCTGGAAGAGCGCACCGGTTGTCTGCGTTGCCATGCCCAACCCAAGCCGTGGGCCATGGTGTCCGCCTTCTTGTGCGAAACAAGAGCCAGCCAAAAGCACGAACGTAAAGAGTATTGATCTGTACATGCCACGAAGATCGTAGGATCTTGCGGATCCGAAGTAAAAAAGGTAGAAAGACCCGTCCAAGTAGAACTACGACTTGCTCTTCAGCGCTGCCATCTTTAGAACAGCTACCGCGCAATCGATGCCTTTATTACCATGTACACCCCCACTTCGGGCACGTGCTTGTTCCATGGTATCATCGGTGAGCACGCCGAAGATCACTGGGACGCTGAACTTGAGGCCAACATCCATGATGCCCTGAGTAGTGCCTTGGCAAACGAATTCAAAATGCGGGGTTTCGCCGCGAACGACACTACCTAAACAGATAACGCCATGGAGGTTTTTCTTCTCCAAGAGATATTGAGCACCGCTTGCTAATTCGAAACTGCCCGGAACCCATTGTTCAATGATATCCTTTTCGGCCACCCCGTATTTCAGCAGTGTTTCACGCGCTCCAGTGCGAAGCGCGTCGGTCACCTCCTGATTCCATTCGCTCACCACAAGTGCAAAACGACGACCAGCGCCACTGGGGACGCTGCATGGATCGTGTTCGGAAAGGTTATGAGCTGCCGTGGCCATGGACTATCCGCCCATTGCTTCGGCGCGCCCAGCGTACTTTTTCGCTTGGTTCGCATCCGGGCTATTCGGGAATTCCGCTGCAATGCGATTGAATGCCTTTGCTGCACCGGCCCAATTTCCGGACTGTTGGTGTAGGATGCCGGCTTTCATTAAATACATCGGTGTAGTGAATTCGTTGCGCACCATGCTGGCAGCCTTTTCAAATTCCTTCACGGCTTCATCGGTACGATCCAATTCAACCAGTGCATCTCCAATGTTACCTACGGCCATCACACGGAGCACATCATCATCCATGTCCGCCTTTTTGTAATGATCAATGGCAAGTTCGTAATCACCCTTTTTCATATAGATCGCTCCTAGGTAATAATTGGCCAAATTGCCAGTTGGCGTGCTGGAATACTGATCCGCGATGGAAACGAAACCAGGCCACTCAGTATCGCCGTTCAATGCTCGGTCAAGTGAGTCGATCTCAAAGTAATACTCGGCTTTCCAAACCAACTCAGCTGCTTCTTTCGCCTTTGGGCCAGAAATGAAATTCTTGTAGAGAAGCGCGCCACCAACTATTGCCAAGATCGCAACAACACCGATAAGGATCGCCTGTTTGTTCTTTTCCAGGAATAGTTCGGTACGCGTATAGACTTCTCCAAGGTCCACTTCTTGCTCTGTTCCCTTAGGCTTGTCGTGGGATGTGATCTTGTTGCTCATGTAGGTTAGCCGATGTTCACGGCCGGTATTTTTGCTAACGAGGCGCGAAAATAGGCGTTTTCCCGATCCCAGCATGTCCGGGATAGTAGGCAGTTGTACTCATATGATCGTTCGATCCGGACCGGCGCGGGTTTGAAGCGGACTGAACCATCGAAAATTCTTGCTCAAATGGTCTGTCCGAGGCTCCTACCTTTGTGATCCATGGATTTCCATCTCGGCCGCCTGCATATTCTGAATTTCCGCAATCATAAGGATGCTGAGCTTGAGTTGGGTCCTCAAGTGAACTGTTTCGTTGGGTCAAATGGTACCGGCAAGACCAATTTATTGGATACGGTCCATTACCTCTCATTGACAAAGAGCTACTTCGATCCCATCGATATGCACAATATCCAGCACGGTGAGGATCAGTTCATGGTTCAAGGGACGCTGCAAACTGCTAATGGGCAGGATACCATATTATGCAGCGTTCGTAAGGGCCATCGGAAGGTTTTTAATCGAAATCGAAAGGAATATGAACGGTTGGCCGATCACATAGGGCGCTATCCCGTGGTGATGGTAACACCGTATGACGGGCAGTTGGTATTGGATGGGTCGGAGGTCCGGCGAAAGTTCATCGACGGCCTAATTGCTCAATTCGACAAGACCTATTTGGATTCCTTGATCAGGTATAACCGAGCATTGGTGCAACGGAACACCATGTTGAAACAATACGCGTTGGATGGGCGCGGGTCATCGGAAATGCTTGAACCGTGGGATGAACAATTGGTGAACCATGGATCAGTGGTCTTTGAAGTGCGGAAGGGGTTCATGAAAGAGATGGTGCCGTTGTTGGAAAGTCATTATCAAGGCATCAGTTCAGGTCCGGAAAAGGTGGCATTGACCTACCGTTCAGCGCTTTTGGAAACATCGATGCGCGAATTATTGCGCAATTCCTTGCATAAGGATCGCGCCGCGCAGTACACAACGGTCGGTATCCATCGGGACGAACTGCTGTTTACGATCAACGACCAACCATTGAAACGATACGGTTCACAGGGACAACAAAAAACCTATTTGATCGCTTTGAAACTGGCCCAGTTCGATCTTACTCAGGCCCGATCCGGGCTCAGACCCATTTTACTGCTTGATGATATCTTCGACAAGATCGATCCGCAACGCATGCGTCATCTGTTGAAATTATTGAGCGATCGTAAGTTCGGACAGGTATTCATCACGGATACGGATGCAACGCGCTTGCATACAGCGTTGGATGGGTTGGATCTGGATGTTCGTTTTTTCCACCTTGCACACGATAAACCAATAAGAAGTGAAAAAGTCGAACGAACAGTCGCTTAGCCAGGTCTTCGACCATTTGATCGATGCATACGGAATGCGCGAAAAAATGGACGAGTTGGACATTACCTCTGCATGGGATGACGTCGCTGGACCCATGATCGCGCGACATACGGTGACAATACGTCTCCGTAAAGGTCGTCTTGTTGTTAAGGTGGATTCAGCTCCATTAAGGCAAGAGCTTACCTACATGCGGGCAACGTTACAAGAGATCCTGAACCGACGAGCTGGAAGACAGGTCGTGGAAGAGATCATCCTGGAATAGGTCGTTCACACCCCTTTTAAGTACAAAGAAGCCTAGGTCAAAGCGACATATCGTCGCTGATCATGCCCTAGTACCGCTCTCTTCCACTAAAGAAGAAATTGCCTTCAATGATAGCATTTTGATCGCTGTCACTCCCATGCACGGCGTTCTTCGCTTTGCTTTCAGCGAAACGCTTACGCAGCGTTCCCTCTGCAGCTTCAGCTGGATCGGTAGCTCCGATCAACGTACGGAAATCGGAGACCGCGTTGCTCTTCTCAAGGATCGCAGCAATGATAGGACCGCTTGCCATATAGTCTACAAGCTCCCCGTAGAACGGACGTTCTTTATGTACTTCGTAGAAAATACCTGCCTCGTCTTTGCTCAATCGAGTGTATTTCAAAGCGATCACCTTGAAGCCATTGCTAGTGATCATATCGATGATCTTTCCAGTGTTTCCGGCTGCTACTGCTTCCGGTTTGATCATGGTAAAAGTTCTATTGCTCATGGGGGTTGTTGAAAAGAAGGCGCAAAAGTAATCGGTCAGTTGGAAGATATGAGCTGTGAAACATTATTCCTTTGTTGTAAGTAGAACACTTTTTGTTGCCGATCTCCGGTCTCATATGTTTCATGCCCTTAAGAACATGATCTTACGTAATCTCCTTTTTATTTCCTTGATCTTCGGGATGCTGTCCTGTGGTAACGATAGTACCGTGACCGAAAAAGCGACCGACCTTGTCATCGGTGATATTGGTACGTCCCAACCGACTTCGGTGATCTATCAAATGCCAACGCCGAATGAATTGTTCGTTCTTGTAGAGAACCTAGGTGCGAAACAGCCGCAAGCCTCACTTAATCCAACGTCCAACGTATCGAGATACGCGAGTTTGAAAGCACGGGCGGTGAACTTTGGTACGTATAGTTCAGATCTGGTGTATGCCAGTGTGCATGATCAGCGCGTTGAGATCGCACGGTATTATCTCGCCACGAAGAAATTGGCTGATGGTCTTGGTATCTCCAGTGCTTTCAGTGATATGGAGTTCGTGCGTTTGGAGCGTAACATAACCAAAGGCAACTCTGATTCGTTGGAGATCATTAGTACTGAAGCATACATTTTGGCATACGAGAAATTGCAAGCAGAAAGCATGGGGCCGACCTTGGCACTTGTTGTTGCCGGTGGTTGGGTCGAGAGTATGTATTTGGTCATGGCGCATATGGATCCAGCTGCACCCGATGCAAAATTGATGAAACGCATAGCCGAACAAAAAGCGAATCTTGAGAATCTGATCGATCTCATGGGAGTCCAAAGTGCCGATCCGGAAGTGGCATCACTGGCCAAGAGCTTGTCCGGAATTCGTGACATCTACGATCAGGTCAATGTCACGCGAAGCGTCCATAAAGGAGAGTCCTCATCCGGAAGGATGGTGCTTGGAGAAGAGGTTACGTTGGACCTGACCATTGAAAAATATCTTGAATTGTCAAAAGCGATCGAGGAATTACGAGCTGAGCTGATCAAACCTGAAGACCAACCGAATAGCTGACCCGAATGAACATGAAGAACGTAATATCCAGATCACTACTTACAGGCTTGATCCTCGTGCTTATTGACCATGGGGCTTTTGCTCAGACCCAATGCCCGGATTTTCACAGATTCAATTGTCAGGGATCGAGTGATAAACGCTTCTCGCAGAATGGTCAAAGCAAAAGTGCCAATGTTAAGGTCGGCTCAGAAACGGAGCTGAACATCATTATTTATGGTGGGCAGGACTACCACATATCGCTCTGTCACGATGAGAAAGTTCTGGGAGAGAACCTTGCATTCCGCTTGGTTGAAAAAATTCGCGTGCCCGTTGAGTCGGTGGAGGAGGTGAACAGCAAGGAACCAGTACTCGATGAGAATGGGAACAAGACCGGAACGACCCAAGAAGTTACAACGAAGATCACGAAGAAGCTTTTTGAGGAAGTAGAGAAAGTGATCTGGGACAATACCGAGCACGAAATGGCACAGTCGCTTGATTTTTCGTGTACATCAACAAAGAGGATCGCTATTGAAGTGATCGCACCAGGTGCGGAATCCACAGGGAAAAATACCAAAGGAGAGCAATTCGATATCGGTTGCGTTGGTATTCTGATACAACACATGGCCACACCGGAAGTTGGGTTCGAGGCGCCATGATCAGATAGATCAGTTTAAGGAATAGTACCTATGTCATGGGCGGCTACCTTTGCCGCCCATGTCCATTATTACCGCAGCAGATCCACGCATTGTTCAATTGAACGAATTACTTGCGGGAAGCAAGCGTGTTGCAATTGTAGGCCATTACAATCCGGATGGAGATGCCATTGGATCCACACTTGGTCTGGCATTGGTTCTAAAGGCTGCGGGACATACTGTACAGGTAGTAATGCCGAACCCTGCTGGGGCCTTTTTATCGCGATTGGCCGGTTATTCCGAGATCGTGTGTTTTACGGAACGCCCTGCCGCTGCAATTGAAGTGATCAAGAAATGTGATGTGCTCTTTTGTTTGGACTTCAATCGATCCAACCGGACCGGAGGGTTGGAAGAAGTGGTTGGAGCAGCTGAGGTCCGGGTGTTGATAGATCACCATCAGGATCCTGAACAATTCACTCCTGTCATGTTCTCCGATACCAGTGCATGTTCTACGTGCCAAATGGTATTTGATATTGTCACTGCCATGGGTCTTTCGGATCTGATCACACAGGATGTTGCAACAAGTCTGTACACAGGTCTAGTAACGGATACCGGATCATTCCGGTTCCGGAGTACCACTGCACATACCATGAAAGTTGGTGCAGCGCTCATCGAAAAAGGAGTGGATATAGAGGCAGTTCATAGTTCCATTTCGGATGATAATACAGAGGACCGCCTGCGTTTATTAGGCTTCACGCTAAGTGAGCGCATGCAGGTGTTACCAGAGTATTCCACAGTTATCATATCGCTTGCAAAGGAGGATCTGAAGCGATTCAATTTCAAACAAGGTGATACGGAAGGATTCGTGAATTACGGGTTGAGTATTCGTGGTATCCGTCTCGCCGCTTTTTTTGTTGAACGACCGGATATGGTCAAGATCAGTCTTCGTTCGAAAAGTAATTTGTTCGTGGATAAGTTCTTGGGCGAGAATTTTAGCGGAGGTGGACACCGCAATGCTGCAGGCGGTCAGGATGAAGGCCCATTGCAGAGCACGGTGGATCGTTTCATTTCCTTACTTCCTGGTCTTATTAGCGAATTCCCAGCATGAAGATCTGGCTCATATCATTTTTCTTTCTTGCTATGGGGTGTGGCGGTGGAAGTATCCCTTCCGATGTTGAACAGCATCCCATACCTGATCAAGAGGCCCTGATCAAATACAATCAGAACGCGGTTCGCCAAGAGAATCAGGACATTGATAACTATGCAGAACAACGTGGACTGAAGGTCTCTAAAACAGGCCGAGGTCTTCAGTATAGCCTAATGCGGAATGTCGAAGGACCAAATGCTGTAGCGGATCAATGGGCCACCGTGAATTATCGTGTGGAACTGTTGAACGGGGATACGGCCTATGCAACGAAACCTGGAGAACCGGAGTCGTTCTTGGTTGAGATGGATGATGTTGAGAGCGGCCTGCACGAAGCAATACAGTTAATGTCTCCGGGAGATAGTGCCGTGGTTCTCATACCATCTTACCGTGCACATGGCCTGATCGGAGACCAGGATCAGATCCCGATGCGGAGCTCTTTGGTCTACCATATAGGTCTGCTGAAGCTGAGTGACAATAACCGATGAAGAAGTGGTTCTGCGTTGGAGTGATCGCTGTTCTTTTGGTCGGTTGTAGATCCTCGCCGTTTGATGGGTTCAAGAACGTCGGTGACGAGATCCATATCAAGTTGCATAAGCTAGGTGATGGTACCAACCGCGTCTTGGATCAGGATAGTGTGAAGTTATGGATACGCGCATCAAGGCTGGGCGAAGAACCGGGGAGTTTCGTGAGTACGGAGCGCTGGTATGCAGGAAAGGACATCCGGACAAATGCAATGGCCAAGATCCTGGACCGCATGAACGAAGGCGATAGCCTAAGCGCTATCACACTTGGAAGTGCCTTGCCATGGCATGCGATCATTGAGCAACCGACGGATGAGTTGACGGATACAACGCATATTCGACTGGAGGTTGCTGTAGTGCAGATCCGCACGCCCGCAATGATCAAAGCGGCCTTGGAGAACCTCCGCAGGTCAGATCCGGACGGTTATGAACTGAGGCTCCTCGATGCGTACAAGAAGATGGAACCAAGAGAATGGGTCCGTTGGGGAACCAGTGATGTATTCTATGTGATCGAAGGCGAGGTCAAGAATGACCTTGCAGTTGTAAAAGGAGATGGCGTCACGATCTCGTACAAAGGAATTTGTATTGAGAATGGAAAGGTTTTTGACGATACCGACAGGAATGGAGAGCCATTGAGTTTCCGATTCGGTGATAAGGATCAGGTCGTTCTTGGCCTTGAAGTAGCGATAGCTTTATTGCGCGAAGGTCAAGAGGGTAGCTTCCTTCTTCCATCTTCCTATGCCTTCGGCGCGAAAGGGATCCCGGGAGTTCTTGAACCGAACATGCCGGTCAAGTACACAGTGAAGTTGGATCGCGTGGTCAGGGCTCCGGTGTAATTCGATGTGCTTTGAATTGTAACACTGAATTCAGGACCACCTACCAAGTATCAGCACGGCAGGTCTTTTACCCACGGGTTCTTTGTGCAGCCGCCATTGCTTTACTGGACGAGTGATCACCGAACCATTTGGTTGCGTAATATCCACCGCAATACACAAAAGTGTTTCTTGTTTACACGTTTGAAGTAGGTCAGCTAGCAGGGCATCATTGCGGTACGGTGTTTCGATCATAAGCTGTGCTGCGCCTGTACGTTCAACATCACTTTCCAACCGCTTTATCATTTGTTTCCGCTCCGCAGTGGACCTTGGTAAATACCCAACGAAGGTGAAGTGCTGTCCGTTAAGTCCGGAGGCGGCAAGTGCAAGTAAAAGTGAACTTGGCCCGGTCAACGGATGAACATGAATGCCATTCGTATGTGCCATTTGCACCAATAATGCACCGGGGTCCGCGATCCCGGGCATTCCAGCCTCGCTGATTATTGCGCCATCCTTACCATTGGAGAGTTGGGCCAATAGTGCGCGTGCTTCTGCTGGTGTTGTGTCCTTATCCAATGTGTGCATTTCCAACGATGCCATATCAATGTCGGGCACCATGCGGCGTAGCATTTTACGAGCGGTCTTTTCGTGCTCACAGAAATAGAGCGTAATGCGCGATGCAAGCGCAATGTTCTCCGGCGGTAGTTGCTCAATGCCACCATGCTCGCCCAGCCAGACCGGCATCAAATACAGGTCCCCGTTCTTCATGACTTTAGATCTTTGATCAAGTTCGTGCAGGCAATGGTGAGCATATTATACACCTCCTCGAATCCCTGATCACCGCCGTAGTACGGGTCTGGAACTTCGCGAAGCGGGTGCTCCGGAGCAAGGTCCATGATCAGTTGCGCCTTCCGGGCAAGTTCTGGCGTTGGTGCGATAGCGCGCATATTGTTCAGGTTACTTGCGTCCATTGCGAACAGCAGGTCGAACTCCTCGAAGTCGCTTGGCCGGATCTGCCTTCCGCGCAGATCGTCGATGTCAATACCATGATTCCGCATTGCCGAACGCGCACGATCATCCGGCTTGTGGTCGATGTGGTAGTCGCTGGTCGCTGCTGAGTCGGTATCCACGTCCAGGTTTTCATTCCGGATCATCTCGCGAAGAATTCCTTCCGCCATGGGCGATCTACAGATGTTACCAAGACATACCATTAGGATCTTTTTGGATTGCATGGTGCTAAGGTGCGAAAAAGAGAAAGCCTCCGGAAGAGGAGGCTTTCAAATTCGATCGAATTATCGTTCAATGTATGCTCAGCTTCTTTTCAAGGTCTTCCAAATAGCCCCTGAACTGCTTATCCGTTTCCTGCAGATTATTCACGGTCCGGCATGCGTGGAGCACCGTTGCGTGATCCTTACCACCGCAATGCGCACCGATGTTCGCCAGTGAACTCTTGGTCATTTTCTTAGCAAAGTACATAGCGATCTGGCGTGCTTGTACGACCTCGCGTTTCCGTGTCTTGCTCTTAAGTAGTTCGATCGGAAGGTCGAAGTAATCGCAAACAACTTTCTGGATGTAATCGATGGACACTTCACGCGCCGTGTTCTTTACGAACTTATCGATCATCTGTTTCGCAAGATCCAGCGTAACCGCTTTTTTGTTCAATGAGCTCTGTGCGATCAAGCTGATCATCGCACCTTCCAGTTCACGGATGTTCGTGGTGATGCTGTAGGCCAAGTATTCCACCACCTCTTTCGGTAGGTCGATACCCTCCGCATACATCTTGTTCTCAAGAATGGCGATCCGTGTTTCCAGACCGGGTGTTTGCAGGTCAGCGCTCAATCCCCACTTGAAGCGGGACAACAGACGTTGCTCCATTCCGGCCATTTCAACCGGTGCCTTATCGCTCGTGATCACCAATTGCTTACCAGCCTGATGCAGTGCATTGAACACATGGAAGAAGACATCCTGTGTTTTTTCTTTTCCGGCAAGGAATTGCACATCATCGATCAAGAGCACATCCATCATTTGATAGAACTGTGTAAAGTCTCCGACCGTGTTGTTCTTCACTGCCTCTATGAATTGCTGCGTGAATTTCTCAGCAGGTACATACAGGATGGTCTTCTCCGGATGGTTCTTCTTGATCTCAATTCCGATGGCATGCGCAAGATGGGTTTTGCCTAAGCCGACCCCACCATATACAAGCAATGGATTGAAAGCAGTACCGCCTGGCTTTTGTGCCACAGCATAACCCGCACTGCGTGCCAATCGATTGCAATCTCCTTCGATGAATGAGTCGAAGGAGTAATTGGGGTTCAAATGACTTTCGACCTTGATCTTTCGCAGGCCTGGAATGATAAAAGGATTCTTGATGGGACTGTTCGCCACATCAACTGGCAAAGACACTGGTGAGTTCTTTACTTGTCTCGCATTGCTTGTCGGTACACGTACGGTATATGGGTTGGCACTTTGGAAACCGTTCTCCATGATGATGGAGTATTCCAAACGCCCTTCTGTCCCAAGTTCTTTTTTGATGATCTTTTTAAGTAGCCCGATGTAATGCTCTTCGAGCCACTCGTAGAAAAATTGTGACGGTACTTGAATTGTCAGGACATGCTCTTGAAGTTTCAAAGCTTGGATCGGTTCGAACCAAGTCTTAAAGCTTTGTTGGCTCACATTGTCTTTGATAACATCCAAACAACGTCCCCATATCTTCTCGTGGTCTTTCTTCATTAAATGTTCAGAGAGTTAGGGATTGGGTTGGTGTGTGTGATCGTTACGAACATGTTGGTTGAAGAACAACTTCGTGTTACGGGTCGCAAATATGGATCGAAGAAAGTGAAAAAAAAAAGTAGAAATGTGTTGGGCGTATTAAAAATTTTACATGCACTTCTCCCATAGTCGATCGCTGTCGGATAAATGGACGGACCGTACCGAACAGGGTACGGTTCTCTCGAGCAAAAAGAATATTCGGTCATAGTTCCGATAGGGTCCAGAGTCCAAGAAAATAAAGATGAGAACGCGCTCATTGGAATTGAAAAAGAAGATGACGACTAAAGGATGCCAACAAGGTACATCAAGGAAGGACGCGGTGCAAGGATCACTTCATCGAATGTGATCATTGAGGCTAACTTTCGCCTCAATGTACAGTCAGAAAACTTCGTTCCGTGTCAGATATGGTGAAACCGACCAGATGGGTTATGTCTATTATGGTGACTACGCAGAGTACTTTGAAGTGGGTAGGGTGGAGGCGCTCAGAAGCATCGGGTTCCCGTATCGGAGATTGGAAGATGAAGGGATGATGCTCCCTGTGCGTGACCTGCACGTGACCTATCATGCTCCTGCTCGGTATGACGATCTGGTCACCGTGTTCACCTATATCGACGTTTTACCGAGTGTTCGTTTTGCGTTCCGATATGAGGTAAGGAATGAGAAAGGAGAATTGTTGACCGAAGCCACAACGACATTGGTCTTTGTGGAAAAAGGAACAATGAAACCTTGTCGTGCTCCACAGCAATTGATCGATGCCTTGGCTCCATACTTCGAAAAGAAATAGGCGCATTACTGATCGATGCGCGTGAAGGTCGCTTCACTCAGTGCCCATTTTTCGATGAATGGATCTATGGCACTTTTCGGGAGGGCAATACATGCTACGCACTTTTCCGTGAATGCACTTTCCAGGATCTCGCCATCCGAATTCAACACCGCTTGCTTGATCGCATCGTAGTCGGAATAGTTGCAGACAACTTGGATCGTGTCTCTGACAATGCGTTCTACGATCGTTGCATTTTCCAATGCTATGCGAGCACTTTCGCCGTAGGCCTGCACAAGCCCACCTTTGCCTAAGAGCGTGCCTCCGAAATAACGGACCACAGCAACTGCACAATAGGTGAGCCCATTTCCTTCAATGTACCTGAGTATTGGTTTGCCGGCCGTACCATTCGGTTCGCCATCATCGTTCGAACGTGTGTGTTCGCCTTTATCACCAAGCACCCAACCATAGCAAACATGGCGTGATGCAGGGTGTTGTTTTGCGATCAAAATTGCACGTTCCTTGAACTGTTCTTCATCAGTGATCGGAAATGCGAACGCAATGAATTTGCTCCCCTTTTCTCGGTAGGTTCCTTCACTTTCTCCGGCAACGGTCCTGAAAATATCGGACGTCTCCATGTTCACTTCGCAACCAATAAAGTGAGTGCAACAACGGCAACAACGATACCAATGAACTGTGGTCTGCTCGGGCGGTCGCGGAATATGAGGAACGAACCAAATGTGCCGAGAAGGATAACGCCGATGCTCAGTAATGGGAACACTGTACTGGCCGGAAGTCCGCTATGTGCTAAGGCTTGGAGTATGAATAATAGGGCGAAGAAATTAATGACACCTAGAACGTTCCCACCGATCCAGACGTTAATGTCTTTGAACGTTGAAAAAAGGTTGTTGCGCCATACGAACATCAATGCGATACTTCCGGCCCATATGAAACACATTGTCGGGAACACACCTTCCGTGGCCGGTGTCAGGTGCATTCGTTGAACGGCGTTCAAGGATATATCGATGGCTGCAGTCCCGAAAAAAAGCAACAGTGGTAGTTTCCAATTCCGAGCTTCAGCACCCTTGCCCATGGCCGAAAGTGGCACAGCCACCAATGCGCACACGATCCCGATCCACGCCAATATCGTTGGTCGTTCATGGTATATGAGAACGGTGAATAGGACCGTGATCACCAAACTGAGTTTGCTGGCCACTGTGCTGGCTGCCACACCAGCGCGTTGTGTTGAAAGTGCGGTCAGGTAGAAAACACCTATGAACAATATCCCTACGCCGCCACTTGGTAACCAAAGCTTCGATAGATCGCCGGCATGCCATGGTGGTGAGTGGAACGCCCCGAATAGAAAGGCAACGAAATAGTTCAAAGTAATGACCGGCAGAATAGGAATGTTGCGCTTATCGAAAATGCGGAATAACAAAAAGATTGCTGCCCCTGCAATTGCGGAAAGGGTCACCAGTACCATTGCGAAAGCGGGTTGATCCCAATTAAAGAAGGTGAACGCTGATTGATGTGGAAGGTCACCGTATCCTCGTTGATCTCTATCTTCCGCGATGCTGACGCTTTCAGCAATGGGGCGGGTGTTCCATTTCCCAATATGGGTTTTCCGGTGATCACACGGGCTTCATCCC
>JAGNUG010000041.1 GCA_017987115.1 Flavobacteriales bacterium
TGGGCAGACCGTTGAACGGACCATCGACCCACAGGTGTATTGGAGCCAATATGCGGTCTGGGGAAATGAGATCCACGAACCGTTCGTGTACGACGCCAGCTATGTAAAACTCAGAGAGATCGGACTGACGTATCGCTTCAACAAAGATGCATTCGGCAAGAAGATCCGGAATGTTGAACTCACCATAAGTGGCCGGAACCTCTGGCTGATCCACAGCAACGTTCCGAACATCGACCCGGAAGCGTCCTATAGCAATGGCAATGGACAAGGCGTGGAATATGCGACCTATCCGATCACACGTAGCATAGGTTTCAACCTTAAGGTAGATCTCTAATGAGGATCATCATACTGCTCTTCTTATGTCTCTTGCTTTCCTCGTGCCGAAAGGGTTTTGAAGAGTTGAACCAGAACCCGAATGTTACGACAACAGTTGATCCAGACGCCCTATTCGCTTACGCGCAATACCGATACCACACGGATTATTTGAACGGTGTGCGCACGGAGATCTGGGGCCTCAACAATTGGATGCAGGTGCAAGCCAGCATCAATGGGATCGCATCCGCAGGTGATGAATATTTCATGAGCGGCGATGCGATCAACAACACATGGAGCTTGATGTATGCCGATGTTCTTGGCAACATTGAAGAAGCGATGCGCTTGACCAAAGATGACCCGATCAACGTGAACAAACACAGCACCTACCGGATCTATCGCGCGTACATCTACCATCGGTTGACAGACCTCTGGGACAACATACCATACTCCGCTGCGCACAACACGATAAATGCCGAGAATACACCGGATCTTAGCCCTGAATACGATCTCCAGAGCTTCGTTTATCAAGACCTGATCAACGAACTCCGTTCAGCGGTTTCAGCATTCGATCAGTCGAGACCGGATGTAGGTGCGCAGGACTGGATCTATCACGGTGACGTGGATAAATGGATCCGCTTCGCCAATTCCCTCACGCTCCGCTTGGCACTGCGGATATCGGATAAAGCTCCCTTGATCGCGTTACCTGTGATCGAGCAATTGACAACGGAGGACCGCTTCATCCAATCGAACCAGGGTTCTGCTAGCTTCCCGCACAGCAGCAACGCGCGAAATCCATTCTACGAGCTGGACAATACCGCTCAAGGGATGTATAACCCGAGTTCTTTTCTGATAGCGCAATTCACTACCGATAGCGACCCAAGGATCTCGCGCTATGCAGAATACGCGCCGCAAAGTGTTGTGTTCGGTACATTCCAATACGTTGGCGTTCCTAGCTTCTTGCTTTCAAGTGAAATCGACCCGAATGAACTGAACACGTTCACAACATCCTACATCGGCGATCACTTTCTGGATGCAGATCTCGAAGGCGTAACGATGAGCTATTCGGAAATATGCTTCCTGCTCGCAGAAGCTGCACTGAAAGGATACGGAGGGAACATGTCGCCGGAATCCTATTACGATCTCGGCGTGCAAGCGCACATGGAACAACTTGCAATTCCACAAGTTGACATCGACACCTACCTCAACGGACCGGGCCAATTCAATGGATCATTTGAACACATCATTCAACAAAAGTGGAAGACCTTCGTTTACGTGGATGCCATTGAACTCTACAGCGAATGGCGGCGGACCGGATACCCGGTGTTACGCGATGCTGAAGGGCAACTTGTTGATGTAAGTCGCGTACCTGTGAGACTCGCGTACCCTGCAACCGAACTAAGCCTGAACGCCACGAACGTAACGGCCGTCGGACACGGGATCAATGATTTTTTCACCAAGGTCTGGTGGGATGATTGACGCAGTAGTCCAGAAACACACTGAATGCTTTCAATCACTTTTCACAAATGGGCGCACTGAATCATTCAACCGAACGAAATACAGCCCATTCGGCAAGGTCGCTAAGTCCATAGTGGTTTCTTGTTCCGTTGTTCTTTTCGACCTCAGCACGTGACCCATAGCATCCATGAGTTCGATCGAATGACTGCTGCCTGTGTTGGTTGCCCGAATAGTTACGAAGTCACCAGCAGGGTTCGGGTAAACGACCATGGGTGATCCATCGTCAAGGTCATGGATCCCTACTTGGCTGCAATCACTATTCGGTACAAAGGGTAACGACCGCAGAAAGCCACCGGACCCGACCGGAACTTCGACATGGACCGTATCATCCTGACCAACTGTAATGACCTGGCTTGTTTCACCTGTGCTCCACAAGTAGTTAGTGCCATTTGGTAAGGCGCTCAATTCATATGAGTTGCCGACCTGTGTACATATGATCTGCGGCCGATCAATAGTGAACGGAAGATCATCGAAAAAGTAAGCACGATAGGTAACCAACGTATCCGGAAAATAGAGTTGGCTGACAAGGCTGCTGTCCGGACCATAGATCGTGAACATCGCATTATCCGGTGTAAGGGCACCCCAACCGACCAGTGTATTCCCATTGCTCAACCGTTGCGCACTTCCCATTGCTCTGCTGTATGTGCCGGGGCCAAAGGCGCGCGACCAAACAGGCATTGCAGTGTGGTCGATCTCGTTCAGTGCATACTCCACAGCACGACCAGGATGTTCATTCGCCTTGCTGTTATCGAAAAGTGTGATGTTCCCGTTCGGTAACCTTCGGATATCATGTTGAAGAAAGAAGCCGGGGTCATTTCCGAAGTCGAACTCATTCCGCACACCTCCCAAACGCCAAATGATAGTGTCCGCTGTTCGAGAGATCTTCGTGATCTCGTTGAAATGCCTGGATGATAATAGCACATTACCATCCGTATCCATTTCCAACGCATTGGAATGTGTCCAGTCCACCACATTGGGGTTGTTGAAACGCGTGGTATCCCCGTCAAGAAAATCAAAATGATCCGCCGCATGCCATTCCCATAACAGGTCCTGATCGGCACTCAGTTCTTGGATCACGACCGATTCTACCGTGGCCGTATCGCTTCCTGATGCATTTCCATTCTGGAAGAAGGAATAAGCGCTGAGGTCCATAGTAACATTCTCAATGCCCAACACCAAATAATTACCGTTGTCCAATATCCGCAGTTCGTGCAGATCATTGGTTACCCCGTTCGCACAGGACACGGAATCGACCAACAAGAAATCAGAGTCGAGCAAAATATGTTTTCCGCGCGCAGCATAGCTCATTCTCCCATCAGGCCATACCCGAAAATTGGAACCATAGGGTACTTCTTGATGAAAGACCACATTGCCTCTTCCATCCAACATCACCACTTCACTATGGTCATTGCTTGCACCCTGAAAGTAGAAGGGGGTCATGAAATAGTACCCCTGTTCATCTTCGCCAAAATCCTCTGCTACAAAGGGTGGTATCTGCGCATGCGCTAGCTGAAAAGCGCAGCTGAATAGAAAGGTGATGAATGGTCTCATGTGTGAAGGAGGTTATACAAGTATACGGATCGCGTTGCGAACTCAATAAACCTCTACTACATCAGAGAGCATGCGTGCAATGCACCATTTTTACAAAGCATCACACGCAAGCGGTTCACTGATCAAATTGCCCAAAGGCCTGGACATGTGCAACCATGAAAAACGCAAGCAACCTATGCAAACGAATTTTGAACTGGTATCACTCGGTATCCTTTAAGTGGCCCAGTAACTCCAACCGTTTCTGTTCGCTCATGCCATAGTTCGGTTCATCCCAACCGCGCGCATCATAATATGCCAACGTTTCCTGAATGCTTGTTCGTAGATCACTTGGCTTGAACGCCATGTCATTTATCAGGCGTTCGTTGCTGTACGTGAAGTGGTCGCCGTCGATCCAAAGCGGCATGTCCATCCAGGGCGCAACTCCATGTTCATGCAGAAATTCGGGCATGGCATTCAATACTGGAACCTTTCGTGAAAGTAGCTCTTCAGTTACGCGCACGACCTCACCGATAGAAACCTCGGGAACAGTGATCGCATTGTAAACTGTATTGACCGTTTTCGTTCGCAACGCGGCCAGGATCACCTTCACCAGATCGTGTACGTAAGTAACAGAGAACCTACGCTCACCATTATCCGGCAAGAGCAATTCGTTCTTGAATTTTACCTGATGAAGCCAGTAATACAAACGGTCCGTTGGGTCATACGGACCGTAAACCAATGCAGGACGAAAGATCACATGATCAATTCCCGATCGTTCCAGAATACGCTCACTCTCCGCTTTCCGCTGTCCATATGTTGCAGGAGTTTCGTCCGCATAATCTCCTGGGGTGCATCCAACGACCTGAGCATCTTCATTCCTTCGCAGCAAACGCTTGTCTCCGGACTCATACACAGAGCATGTTGAAATGAACACGTATTTGTCCGGTGCGTGTTCCAGGTTGTTCAGTACTTGCACCAGATCATCCGGGAAGTAACAGGACAGGTCGATCACCGCATCCCATTTCGTTGTTCCGATCTGTTCAATGTCCTTCGTTCGGCGATCTCCAATGATCCGCTTCACTTCCGGGAACAACCCTGCTCCACTATTGCCGCGATTGAATAGTGTGATGTCATACCCCTCCACGGTAAGCAGCCGCTCCACCAAATTGCGACCGATGAACTGGGTGCCACCAAGTATGAGGAGTTTTTGCATTATTATCAAAGATGAGGTTCATTGATCGAACTGCATCGAGCCATCAAAGCATAGCTTTCCACTCACTTGGTCAATTGCGTTGAATAAAGTTATTGCACACTCGCAACTGAGCATCTTCACTATTAGCTTGTCCTTCAAACTGTTCAACGGTTGGCATCATGTGCATATTTGAAAGAGATGTTTTACGGACCATACCACTTCTTAGGGGTAAAGCAGCTCTGAGCGATCAGCGCAGTGGAGTGTATCTCCTCAAATTGTAAACCGAGGAAGGCGCATTTGTTAAAAACGTTGTGGTGGAGTAATATCCAGTTGTATTCTTTTTCATCCGCTGCGTTCACGAACATCAAACTTCGACGGATGCCACACCGGAAAAGGGTATAGCAAAAGTGAGGTTGTTTTCAAGGGTGCCGATGTGAATAACGCTAGGACCTGAAGCAACCTTCCTTCATCTCTAACGTCTTGCTTTTACTCGATAGTTAAGTTCCTCATTACCAATTAGAACAACCCTGGTTCATGTATCGTGCAAGCCAACTCCTCATTTTGTGTTTATCGTTCGGTTCATTGTCTGCCCAAGCCCCAGCGATAGTATGGCAAAAGACCTTTGGGGGAAATACTGAAGAAAGAGCAACCTCGACCCAACAAACCACGGACGGGGGTTACATCGTGGCTGGATATACTACGTCGAATGACGGAGATGTGACCGGGAATCATGGTTCGTCTGACTTTTGGGTGGTAAAGCTTGATCCCCTTGGAAATTTGATCTGGCAAAAGACCATAGGGGGAAGTGATCGGGACGAAGCAAACTCGATCCAACAAACCACGGACGGGGGCTACGTCGTGGCCGGAAGGAGCAGTTCGATGGACGGTGATGCGACCGGGAATCAAGGTAGTTATGACTATTGGGTGGTAAAGCTGGATTCCCTTGGAAATTTGGTTTGGGAAAAGACCTTAGGGGGAAGTGGTATTGACGAAGCATACTCGATCCAACAAACCACGGACGGGGGTTACATCGTGGCTGGAAATTCCAATTCGACGGACGGTGATTTAACCGGGAATCAGGGTAATTTTGACTATTGGGTGGTAAAGCTTGATCCTCTTGGAAATTTGGTCTGGCAAAAGACCTTAGGGGGAAGTGGTAATTGGGACAAGGCAACCTCGATCCAACAATGCACCGACGGGGGTTATATCGTGGCTGGGTATACCACATCGATGGACGGTGATGTGACCGGGAATCAAGGTGGCATTGACTATTGGGTGGTCAAGCTGGATCCTTTTGGAAATTTGGTCTGGCAAAAGGCCTTAGGAGGAAGTGATAGTGACATTGCATTGTCGATCCAACAATGCACGGACGGGGGCTACATCGTGGCCGGGTATACCGCGTCGATGGACGGAGATGTGACCGGGAATCAGGGTGCTTTTGATTGTTGGGTGGCAAAGCTTGATCCCCTTGGAAATTTGGTTTGGCAAAAGACCTTAGGGGAAAGTGGTGCTGACTATGGAAGCTCGATCCAACAAACCACGGACGGGGGCTATATCGTGGCTGGAATGTTCTCTTCGGATGGAGATGTGTCCGGGATGTTTCCGGGTGATTATGACTATTGGGTGATCAAGCTTGATCCTCTTGGAAATTTGGTCTGGCAAAAGACCGTAGGGGGAAGTGGCGAGGAACAAGGAATATCGATCCAGCAAAGTACGGACGGAGGCTACATTGTGGCGGGAAGTACCAAGTATTCATATGACGGTGATGTGTCCGGGAATCATGGCTATTGGGATATTTGGGTGGTAAAGCTTACCAATGATTTTGCCAGAATGAACGGCCAGATCTTCGCTGATCTGAACAGCGATAACGTGCTCAGTGCGGGGGAGCCGAAGCTTGCTTCCCGAGCGATCGAAAATTTGAACACTCCGTTTCAGTACTTCAGCGATACAACTGGGAACTTCTCGGTAGTTGTGCTCGATACGGGTGTGGCCACCATTGCTCCAGCCCCTTTGGCCTACTACACGCCCAACCCCGTAAACAGATCCGCCTCATTTGCCACGCTCAACCAACAGGTCGATCCCCTCAATGACTTCGCCATGCAACCAACCGGCATGTACAACGACCTCTGCGTTACCATTACGCCGATCGGATTTTACCGACCTGGATTCCCTTGCCAATACATCATCGATTACACCAACGTGGGCACCACGGTGTTAACGCCAACGGTGCTCTTCTTCCCCGATCCGTGGCTTGCTTTTGATAGTGCTTCCACCACAGCCACCTCCGTTGCCCCCGACTCCGTTGTTTGGCAACTTCCGGCGTTAGCACCTTTCGGGTCAGGCCAGATCACAGCCTATCTGACCGTTGATCCCAATGCAGGGCTTGTTACCCCATTGAACTCATGGGTACGCATCGAACCGCTTATCGGGGATGCTAATGTGAGCAACAACATAGGAACGTGGAGCGGTGTCACCACAAGCTCATACGACCCCAACGACATCCTCGTGGATAAGGATCAAATTCTATTTCAGGACTTGAACCCCGTAGCTCCCGATCTCACCTACATTATTCGCTTCCAGAACACCGGCACCGATACCGCTTTTACTGTGCGCATCGAAAATGACATTCCTGAAAATATCGACCTCAGCACTTTCCAGTTCGAGTCTTCTTCGCACCCTGCACAGATCAACTACTTGCAGCATGTAGATCGCATGCAGTACACCTTCAATAACATCCTGTTGCCAGATAGTAATACCAACGAAACGGCCAGCCACGGTTATCTCCGTTACCGCATAAAGCCCAAGAACAACCTATTGATCGGCGACTCGGTGCTGAACGATGCGCGTATCTATTTTGACTTCAATGCACCAATAGAAACGAACATCGCCGTAACGGTCATTGAGACTTCAACTTCGATCGGCGACAGTGAAGCCAGTGAGATGAGGGTATCACCGAACCCAAGCAACGGCTTGTTCACCATCACTTTGCCAAGACCACAAAGCGGTGTTCTCACCATGATCGATGCAACTGGTCGTGAGGTGCTACGCACTGCAATGAACGGCGCGCAGCAAGCCCTCGATCTTCGCGATCAGCGCAGTGGGGTGTATATCCTCAAATTGCAAACCGAGGTAGGCGCATTCGTTAGAAGCGTTGTGGTGGAGTAAAATCCAGTTGTATTCTTTTTCATCCGCTGCGTTCGCGAACATCAAATTTCGGGGGTGCAACCTTCACGTTGTTGAACACGTGTTCCAAGTCATCCGGGAAGTAACAGTACAGATCGATCACTAGATCCCAATACCTGTTGGACTTCTGTCAGTTGGGCATGAAATTAGGGCTTATGTCATTGGCGTGAATACTGCACTTATAAGTCTATGATGGATCAGCGTGTTATTCAGTTGTTCGCGCCCTCAGGCGGAGACCCACGCTTGAGCATGGCAGCACAAAGCAAGCTGATCAACAATCCCACCGGCAGGATCTCCAAATACGTGAATCCGATCTTCACCGCTGGGTTCTTGTACATTTCCTGGAAGTCCCTTATTTCCAATAACTGCGCATCCATTTCCTCAGCAGGGATGTCGCTGCTTTCCAGTTTTGCTTTGGTATGTTCGTAATACTGTTCCATGATGTCCTGTTTTGAAACAGCACTCAATACCATCCAAGAGGCCACATACATGGTCGAGGCGATCAGCGTGATATAAAGCCCCATAAGGAACGCCTTGCCGAACTTGATGATACCTCCCAAGTGTTTGTCCCGATAGCTCTTTACCGCGAAGAAAATTGTGGAAAAGGCAATGACCATCGTCGTGTACCCGACCCACTGGCCATTGTCGAAATCGTGCTCGCCGCTGCCGAGGGTAAGCCACATCAATGCCGATACGATCAACCCGGCGATAATGCCATACGTAAGAACTGTCCTATTCATCTGTTTTGAATTTTGTGTCCGACAAACCAACGAAAAGTACCAGCACTATCCATCATACTTTGGTAGGGTTCGTGCACCCTGAAGCGCAGATCCATACTTAAGTAGGATGGTTCTTAACCGATGATCCGAAGCGATCTGGCTTTCTCAACGGCCTGCGTCCGCCTCCGCACATCCAACTTAACGAACAAGCTCGACGAATGCGATTTCACCGTGGCGAGCGAGATGAACAGCTTGTCCGCGATCTCCTGGTTGGAGTTGCCCTTGGCCATCAGTTCCAAGACCTCAAGCTCCCGTGCACTGATTCCTACTGCCTCCAAAGCTTTGTCATCACGTTCATTCGGTGCTTCTACCAGAACAATCTTTTCCCGGTTCAGCAACTTCGACCCGACCCAAATACCCAATGCGGTGAACAACGTAGCAACAACACCGATGTACACTTCCATGGAGAGGTCCCTGATCCAAAAGCGATACTCGAAATACTTGAGCACGCCGACCAGTGCCGCCATCGCAACAGCATAGATCACCACTGTTCTCCAGTAGCCCGTATCGCGTACCTCAACCGATCCTGCCATTGGGCGGCAAGTTCGGTAAGGGCTGGGTGGTTTGCAAAGGGTTTGGTTGCGGCTAGTAGTGGTGAGTGATCGAATTAATGGGCAACCTACCCATTGCGATCCATGATCCATCCCGATATTCGTCAAGAATTTCCGGATGCACTTCATCACCCACCTCTTCGCATTGTTCCTGCGTGCCATCGGAAAAGGCATTCAGCATTGGACCGCGGATCCGGAAAAAGCCAAGTACGCTCAAGGTTCAGTGACCTTGGTGATGCCACGCAGCTTGGCCGTGATCGGCGTTGCGTTCATCCTCCTTTCCGCATATGCGCTCTACAGTTCATTCCCTTTAGAGCATACACCGGTCGCAGGTATGATCATCATTATCCTCTTTTGTTCGGCAATCGCTATTCCTGGAATTCTCGCACTAATGGACGTACGTAACCATCGTGTGCTGATGATCGGTGACAATTGCTACGTAACTGATATCCGGGGACGAACAAAAGCCTTTGCTTGGAACGAGGTCCTGCGTGTGCGCCCCGGCAGTAATTCCTCCTTAATGCGCATCGAGTTGAAGGACGATCGCAGGATAAAAGTGAGTCCGTTCTTGCTCGGGTTCAGCGTACTTAATACTGCGCTTGTGAATGCGATCGATAAGGAACGTGAAACGGGGTTGATGGAATGATACACTAACGTTTTAGCTATGAGCAGTAGCATCCCGCAGGGTGCTATTGCTCATAGGTTTTGTTGGGCGCAGTTTTTTTATTCTTTTTCATAGTTGAACTCAATTCGCTTTTGTAATTCTTGGTCTTGAAATGTCTCTTGTACTGTAATTCTGTCTTGATTGTCAAAGACGTACTTGTTAGTAGTCACTTTTCCATTTGCAGGAACTACCTTAATTATTTTTTGTCTGTCGAAAAGCCGCAATTCCATGTAATACAGAACGTCATTGTATAGCAGATTACTTATTATCATATTTTGGAATATGTTTTTGTTGTCAAGGAACTCAACTTCCTTTTTGTTGTTGTCAACAGTAACTGTAAGTTTATTTCCGTCAATCGAGTAGTTGGTTTTGTAGTTTTTCTTCCAATCAAGCCGAATGGAGCTCCATGTTATTTCGGAAGTGTCCATGTTCCATTTTATCGTGTCAACTTCGTACAATTCCAATGTCTCCTTGTAAAAGTAGCTTTCGCATATCAACGTATTGTCTGACAATGAACATGTAGTTAAAGCATGTTTCTCCCGCTTGGAATTAAGCCACTCAATCTTGACAGGAAGACCTTCTACATAATATGCCCGATAACTCTCCTTTGGTATTAGAGAGTCTAAGCTAACTTTTATTTTGCCTTCTAAGATTTGAGATACCCTTGCTGAGTTTATTCTATCAGAAAAGTTCCAACTTTCTTTTGCTGCTTCTCCAACAAGTACTGTGTCACCCACAAATTCGTCCCAAGCATATCCTGTTAGTGTTACTGTATCTCCATTATTTGTAGATGCTACCGACCAAGTATCGCATTCCAAAAAATAATCGAGCTTTGTTTTTTCTCTATAGATAATATAGTAGCACTCTTGAACGATTGTCGTGTCTTGCCCATGTAGCGTCTCTCTTTTAACACAGACAGAATTTTTGTTGTCGTGTCTGACGTACATTACCGATTGGTCGTTAGAGTACTTTTGCTCTATTTTATACGGATTACCGTCTTTGTCAAAGTAAGTCGCGTCCACTGTCAGGTCTTGTGAGTGACCGGCCAATGATGTCATAATGAAAGTCCATATAGCGAATCGTCTGTTCATTTTAATTGCGCCCAACGATCGTGTATGTGTACTTGTCAACATATCCGCTCAATGGTTGGTTTCCTATTTAGTCCTTGTTTTTCAATTGGTCTGAGGGCAATATGTGGTCCGGCGGGCAAATTATTTTCTCCAACACATTCTTACACATGTGTGTATGAATGTGGTCGGAAAAGAACTTGAATATAGCACCGTTCAGTAATTGAAAACGCCACGGATCAAAGATCCTCGGCAACAGAGGAGTAATTAAGACTGATAACGCCATAGCGTTGATCTAGGTCTATGTAAACGGAAGACCCATCGAGGGCTTTAAGGAAGCCCAAAACCACAAGGAGGTTCTGACCAGTTATTATATTCAGCGCTCACTCTTGCACTATATATCCATCATCGCGATAAAGGAACAGAACAAGATCATGAACAAGCGGACGCTCTCGATCATTGCAGGTATCAGTTATTGGATCATCTTCTTCGCAGCCATCTTTGCCAACTTCATGGTGCTTGAGCGCATCGCACAGGACCCCGTTGGCACCGTCGTGGACCACCACACCATGGTGCGTGCCGGCATCCTTGCCTTCATGGTCACTGTCGTTTTCGATGTTGTAGTGGCATGGGCGCTGTATGTAATATTCAAGGATCATCCACTCTCATTGCCCAGCATGCTCTTCCGGATGATGCATGCCGCCATCATGGCTGTGGCCATCTTCGCCCTACCAATGGCACTGGAGCTGTCCACTGGCGACGCCATCTTGCAACAGGTCAAGATCTTCAATACCATCTGGCTCATCGGTCTCTTTTTCTTCGGCTTCCACCTCGTGTTACTGGGCCGCATCCTAGGCCGTCCAAAGCTCATCGCTGTCTTCCTCGCTATCGCGGGCATCATGTACGTGGTGGATACTTGTGCTCACTTCCTGCTTCCCAACTATGCGGAGCACGCCGACCTCTTCCTCATGCTAGTGGCCGTGCCGAGCATCTTCGGAGAAATGGCGTTGGCGGTATGGTTGTTAGTGAGGGGAGGAAAGCAGATCGCGACCTGACCTGCAATTCGGACAGTTGCGACGGACGATCGGATGTGGAGTATATGTTCTGGTGCTCTCGGGTGTAAGCACCAGGGTCAACCGATCAAGAACCGCGGACAGACCCGTCTGCGGTCTGGGTCCATTGACGAAGCAATGCCAAGACCTGTTGGTCATTCTTGGCCTTCTCCGGACTTTGTTTTGCCTGGCGCAGGATCTCGGCTTCCGCATCCAGGAACATACGCTGACGCTGGCCCGGTGAAAAGTGCTGGAAATAGCGCATCATGCTCAAGGATTCATCCAACGCTTGTTGGCTAGCACCAAGGAGACCTTGGTCAAGGAAGGTGGTGAATGAGGTGAGGCGCTGGCCCGGATCCCAGATGCCGGTCGCATTGCCGTGGAACATGGCCCCGAAGATCTCTGTAGTACCGTCCGAAAGCTCCTTCACTCCTTGTACGGTGGGCGTGTGGTTTACAGAGAAGAAATTAAATAGGCGCTTTAGTGGTTCCTTCTCCTTATCGAACCGTTCGTGGTAGCGCTCGAAGAAGTGGGCGCTGAAATACATATCCACGTTGTTCCCGAGCAGATCAACCCGGACGGCACGTAGCCGATCATCGCCACCGTGATAGCGGACCAGACCGGCCATTTGGGTACTCCGCTTGGTCCTGACCAAGACCAGGATCCAGTCGTTACCGCGTGGCGAATGCCACGTGATCGCCTGCTCAAGCCGATCGATGCCCTTCGGCGAGACCTTAAGCTCACGCTCCATGCGCTTACCCATAGGTTTCAACTTGTTCACCAAAGCGGGCAGATCCTTTCGCGCGTCATTTGCGACTTCCTTCGGGGACATTGAACGTACGATCATGGTATCCAAGCTTTGTTTGTCACTTGTACGGATAGGCCTTGGAATGGTTCACCACAAAACTGGCGCGGTTCTGGGCCGGGGGGCGTCTGCTCATTCCGGCTCAAGGCCGGCAACAACTGACAGACTTGGCGCCGGTTGGGTGGATACTCTGATGTGGTCATGATTATCACTAGGTTTGTGTAACCAAGTATCAATACTCACTTTCGAACATTTTGTAGATTCTTGAGCCCTCTGAATGATCAGATTGATTTCAACCACATTTTTACTTTATTCTATTTCGTGGTCATCGTTTTCTCAGGACACCATCATTTATATATCAAATGTTCAGACCGAAGCGAAAGTATTAGAGATAGATCAGAAGGAAATAAAATATAAAAAATACTCCAATGTTGATGGCCCAACTTATACTGTGGATAGATCAGAGATCCTTTCTATAAAATTTTCGAATGGCGAGATTGAAGAATTTGCGCCCCGTGTTGCTGAATCGAAAAAGGATACCTCTTTTCAATCTTTGACACAAAGGGGTAATTCAGTATTTGTCCATTCAAAAGATGACCATGCAAAAGTTCATGCAATAAGAGACCTTAGGTCTTGGGGGTATTGGAAGATCACAAACGATCGGGAAAGTGCTGATTTTGTGCTAGAGTTCATCGTAGAATATTATCACATGGGCGAGGCACGATGCTGGGCGGAATTCATCTTGCCTGAAAACCAACACGTGATCAAAACAACAGTCCCAAGTAATTCACTTGGCTCAGCAGCTCTAAACTCAAAAAGAACTGCTGTGAATAATTTAATAATTGATCGGATCATACCTCTTTTTAAGAACTAGGATTATTGACCGCAGTAGGGTCACTCGTAGTAGACACTACTGAAAGCTAATCCGATTCACGATAGAGGCACGGTATCCGAAATGGTAACCCAGCGCGGATTTGAAGAACTACTGCTTCACCAGTAAATGACAGCTCAATACCGAGCCGTCGAAAATATTCAGACTATATAATCCTGGACAAATATCCTTCATGCTGAACGACAAAGTTTGTCCCAAGGTATCATTACCTTCCATGGGGATCAACTCCTTGATCACTCTACCCGAGAGGTCGGTCAAAGAGAATAACATCCGACTTTTCGCTAGTATGGTGGATGATCTGACCCACAGTAATTCAAAGACAGGGTTCGGATAGATGCTGAATTTCGGAGTGATTTGATGACCCTCATCTAATGCGGTCGGTGAATCCAGATCATAGCGTGCTATGGCGAGCTGTTCTCCATTGAGTATAGAATGCCAATTACCACATACTAGGAGTTTCCCATCGCTCTGTATGCAAGCGTTCCATGCCGCCGCTGGTTCACCAAAACCAGTTGAAGCTGTTGCCATTAATGTACCATCGCTCGAGAACTGATTGACCTGGAATGGCCCTTCGCCCTGACCTGCGACGATGAAACTTCCGTCCTCCAAAGCCACAAGTCCTGCCGGTCCGTAATCTATAATTGCAAATGTGCCGGTCGCAACCCCATCACCACCGAATGTAACATCGAGGGATCCTGAAACATTAAAACGAAAAGCTGCGAGTGGACCCCATGCATCGTAACCGCCCAGCACCGGCTTCCCATCGGGCTGCAATTCCATATCGAACGCATAGTATTCGAAGGGTCCGCTCGTCATTGCGATCCCATCAATGTTGCCAAAACTTGGATCATTGCTGCCATCAGGCATAACCCGACATATCATCACTCTCTTGTCCAAAAAGTAGTTCGTGGTCCCTCCGAAAACGATTCTCCCATCCGGCATCTGAACTATAGCCTCACCCCAACATCCTCCTGCATTTAACGTCTTCGTCACAATGCCGTCGCCACCAAACGAGGGATCAAGCTGACCTTGTTGATCAAGTCGAATCGCCACCATTTCCACGTATACATCACCATCGACACCGAAATAGCCAGTCACTAGGATCTTCCCATCCGATTGAAGTGCAATGCCACTCGCTGCATCTACATTAAAAGTGGACGGCACTAACAAGTATCCTGAACCGTTGAACGAGGTATCCGGACTACCATCGGCCAAATTCATTGCGACAACTGCACGGCTCATCATCGGAAAATTGACGCCTCCTTCTCCTGTACCGCAACTAAGGATCCTATCGTCATCCAAAATTACGAGATCATGACAGATCGCGTCGCTCAACACTCTCACTACGCCACTGTCACCGAAAGTAATATCGAGATCCCCATTGGGGAGTAAGCGCATCAACGTATAGAACGGTTCTATCTCACCACCGAAAATGATCTTGCCATTTGATTGTACGCCGATGCACGTGGCTGTTTCATCAAAAAAATCCAGGGCCATATCAAATTCGGCCTTGCCACCCTGACCAAAGGTTGGATCCAAGGTGATGGTCTGACCGGCTCCTGTGTTCCACAGGAACATCGCGCAAATAGCGATCAGAAGGCTTTGAGTGTTCCGCATAAAATAATGGTTCGAAGTCGAAGATAGTGAAGAATGCGATTACGGGGTTTTAATACTAGACAAGCGCCTACCCTAAGATCTTGTATGCTGCGGCTAGCGTTATCGGAAAGGTATCTCGACTTTGACCCGTGCAGTACAATAAACCGATCCATGTTAGTGGCGCAGGGACCCGAAACGGAGACCCGGCTCAGGTTTGAGGGGATTCTTATTCTATGTCAATTCCAAATCCTGGCGTAGGTTTTTTTCAGACATACCGGACGTAGACCTGAACCCGGGTATGTGTTTCCGTGGAATGAAGGACTCAATGCTTCCGTAAGTTCGAGGCGATAGCCTGCGATCGGATAGATCGCCGAAGCGGTAGACCGTTGCAGAGGTTTGGGAGGACACCCTGCGGCGGTCTATATAGTGCGTGCAATACGCTCATTGTTCGAAGGGATTGATAATCAGGAGTCTTTGACAAGCTCAAATGGGTCGATTGGTTTATAAATCTGCCACAATCTCTTTAAGACTATGTTTGGGCTCTTTCAACAATTTATTCAATACGGCAATTCGAAATCGTCTAACTTGATATGGCAAGTCAGTCATTAAAACTGCAATCGATTTGTCATGGCGCAGATTCGAATGGATGATCGAGTTTCGATGACCATATGCACGGATCCAAAGCCTTTGATTCTCCTTAATTAATTCATCAACTGATTTTCTCTGAATATCTCGAGCGTACAGTACTAAGCGCTCAATAATCGGTACGTGCACATTTACCTCGTACCACTTTATTCTTAAATCAATTTCATTTGCAAGCCCATTAAGCTCCTTTTGCAGTTCCCAAGGAATCCCCAGATCGGCACTACTAGTGTTAATAGGGTGGGTGATCACATCCATTCTGGAGAGTAGAAGATGCAGTATTTCTTCGCGTTGTCCTATTGAACAAACTTTAGCTAGTCTTTCAATTCCTTGTTTCGCAGGTAGCCCACCAAGCATAACTTCAGCATATATCCAATACTCATGCATCAGAAGGGAATGGGTAGCTCGGCTAAATAATATTTCATGCTGAAGAAAGTCATCCTTAGCTTGACCCTTGACATTCTTCAACATTGCAAATGATGTGCTGCTATAATGATCTAGATCATAATCAGTAATCCTAAGCACACCATCTCCTGTCCTAAAATTCCATCCTACATATTTGAAGTCCGACGACACTAAGTAATTCATCGAATCAAAAGAGAAACCATCTCCAATTATTGTTCTTAAATGTGTGACTGCGTCTCTGCTTTTGGCAATAGCAACTTTGACACCTGAATTAAGACTATTGCTCCTTGTCCGAACTATAGCATATATACAATCCTCTTTAATAAAAAACTTGGCATCTTCTCGACTTAAAATCAACGCCTTCTTTAGTTGTTTTATCAATCGATGATTTCCATTTACAAAATGAACATCTCCATATTCCATTGACAACGTGGCCGTTGCATTTATCCCAAGACATCGAAATACAAAATACTTCAGCCTATTTGGTTGAGAAATAATGGTCTTAATCGATTGAATTTGTTCCTTTAATGTAATTGTATCTAGATATTCTTTTTTCACTTCATCACTGGCAACCTTAAACGACGACGGGAACGGAAAATTTTTTATATCACATGCAAAAATCCTATCAAAAATATCAACCAAATCCTTTTCATGATGGTTGCTGAGCATCATAATTGAAACGACCGTGCGAACTTTTTCGCTAATTACATCGATGTGAACATTCAACTCACAACTGCAACCTAAGTATCGAATGAGTTCATCAACTTGTCTTGACAAGTAAGATTTGCGCAATTCCTTGAGAAAAACAACGATGCTTATTAATAATTCATCACCGTTCCTATCAATCCATTTCTTCTCGCCTTCACCCTTTAAATTGATGTAACGGTTGCGTAGAGTTTCAAAGTGATTATAATGCTTGCATTTCAGTAGCACAGAACTGTCTTTCCAAATTTCATGCTTTAGAGCAGAGTTCACATATATATAACACTTGACACGATTTGTGGATAATTGAAAATGGATTTCGTCAAGCAAGAACTCGTGATTATCTTGAAAAAATTGCGGAGTCCGTCCGAATAGCCCAATTGACAACTTAAAGTAATCACAAAAATACCTGGCCTTCTCCTGAATTTTTGTATCCGAATGAGTTATTAGAGAAATCCAGCTCATCGGCTCAAATACATACTCTACTCCCCATACACCTGCCGAAAGAACGGGTCCTTAGATCCTTAATAAAATAGATCGCCTCTCCCGTACTTTTCATTTCTGACCCCAGGTTCTTGTCAACATTCACTAATCAATTCTCCCGGAAACATGGCTGAAGATAGTTCAATCCCAAACAATATGAAGCAGTTGTTCACCAGGTTTCATATCCCTGAAGTGCCTTCGTATTTCATCGGACGCATCGATCATGCCATCGGCCCCGTATTGCTCAACGAATTCGCTCAGTAACGCAGGATCCACAGTGCCACGAACCAAGACGCCTTGGCTGATCGGACCTTCTTCTGCATTCTCGTCAAGCACCAATCGGATGTCATCGACACCCGGCAGGTGCAACAAGGCTTCCAACGCAGATCGCGCTTCGGCAAGTGAAGGGTGCGGCTCCAAATTCGGCAGAAAGGAATAGTCGTCCTGTGCTTTTTCGAAGAACTCTTTGATACTCATGGGGGCTTCGCCCAGCGCAGCTTTTGCTCCGTGATGCTCGATCAATTGATGGAACAGTTGCGAGATGCGGCCTACCCATCCTTTGCCGAGATCCCCCACTTTCACAGTTATTCTGCGTCCATCACTCAACGTCAAGATGGCCTCGGTCACTCCTAATGGATGCGTAGAACTGCAATGCACGATCTCATCCCAACGAATGCGCTCGAATGCATCACCTTTCCGCTGTATGAACGCCAACGGAGTGAAGTAGTACTGCTTCTTGTAAACGCCAAAGACCCGTTCTTCAGGAACTAGCTGGAGTGCCTGTGTTCGTTTCCTGAACAAGCGTTTCCATGGCGACCTTTCTGCTTCCTCAGGTGATCGGATCCCTTGTTCGAATCGTTGCGCATTTGCGTCACCTCTTTCTCGGATCTCCATCGCGAAAAGCTTCAGGATCCATCTCTTCGGGTCGTCTATTGCACTCATCAGTTATCTTCTGAAACTTATACAAAGGTCCCCCATTTATATGGCTCCAAATCTAGATCCAAGAGCCTGCGCAACACATGTCTTAGTTCCATGGCCGAGCATCCACCCAATTGCAACGTTTACCCGAAGCATGGTGGTTATGAGAAATTGCTGAGCCACCAAGTAGCCGAATTGACCTTGGATGTAACCAAGCGGTTCATTGAAAGGTATATCCCAGCGAACAGCAGAACGCGGGATCAAATGGAGCAAGCCGCACGCAGTGGCTCAAGGAACATCTCGGAAGGCAGCGTGTTCAGCGCGACCTCCAAGAAAATTGAAATGAACCTCACCAATGTCGCACGCGCTAGCCTTACAGAGTTGTTCAAGGATTACGAAGCATTCCTTCGCCAGAACAGATTAACACTTTCGCCGGTGCAAGACCCCATGCGGCAGGAATTGGTAGATCGGCGTTTCAAGGTTGTAGATGATGTAGCGCGTTGGGGCAAGGAAGTGCATGCCAGGCATCCGGAGCGCAACTACGCCGAGATCTCCGCGAACATCGGATACATTTATTGTAAGGTAGCAGTCGGCCTGTTGGACAGGCAGCTACAGACCCTTGGCCGCGAATTCGAAGAAAACGGTGGCTTCAGTGAGCGCTTGCACAAGATCAGAACTGAAGCGCGCACAAAGGGTAAGGGTAAGGGCAAGGACAAAAACAAGGGCAAGGAAAATAGTTAGCGCAGCTGCCGTAACGGGTGGACGGGATTGACGGTGTGGCTACACCGTCAACCCAGTCCACCTACCACCAAGGAGCAAACTGCCTACTTACTCAAATACATACTCCGCTCCCCATACACCTGCCTAAAGAACGGGGCCTTCAGTTCCTTGATGAAGTAGATCGCCTCGCCGGTGCTTTTCATTGCTCAACGCTCAGGGATAGTAGAAGCTCGCTTGTATTCGAATGTGCCGACATAGCACTTGTCGCGAAACATCATGTCGCACACGTGCAGCGTGGCGGCCCCTTCACTGCCCATAGCAAGGTGCCCGATACAACTCACATGCGAAAAATTCAGCTTAACGACGCACATATCCTCCCAATCCTCAATGTGCCACTTACCAACCGAATCGACCAGCATTGTGTTCCGCAAATGAAAGGTGTGGTCGGCCGAGAGCCGGAGCTGTGAGTCTTTGAACCTAAGTTCTGGATCACATTCTACCCACCATTCGTCGGAAGCCCTTTCGACAAATGAATCGACGCTGACCATCGGAACACCGTCCGGAACAGATATGCGGTCCACCCGATAAAGGCCAGTGAAGTCATTCTCTGAACAGTTGTGACCTATCTGACAGCCGCACAAAACCAACGCAGCGCACACAAAGATCAACTTGTGGCTCTGAACATAAGTCGATAAGCTGGTCCTTGTCATGGCGTTGAGCGACTTATCGGCTCAAATACATACTCCGCTCCCCATACACCTGCCTGAAGAACGGATCCTTCAGATCCTTAATAAAGTAAATAGCCTCTCCAGTCGATTTCATTTCTGGCCCAAGGCTCTTATCCACATTCGGGAATTTATCGAAGCTGAAGACCGGGACTTTGATCGCATACCCTTCCAACTTCGGTTTGAATTGGAAGTCCTTGAGCTTGGCACCCAGCATCACTTTCGTAGCCCAGTTCACATAAGGTTCGCCGTAGGCTTTTGCGATGAACGGCACTGTTCTGCTGGCGCGTGGGTTGGCTTCGATGACGTAGACTACTTCGTTCTTTATGGCGAATTGGATGTTCACCAAGCCAACTGTTTTTAGGGCCAACGCGATCTTGTGCGTGTGCTCGCGGATCTGTTGGATCACTTTTTCGCTGAGGTCGAATGGGGGGAGTACGGCATTGCTATCGCCGCTGTGTATGCCCGCCGGTTCGATGTGTTCCATGATGCCGATGATGCGCACCATTTCACCGTCGCAGATGCTGTCGCATTCGGCTTCAATGGCTCCGTCCAAAAAGTTATCGATGAGGATCTTGTTGTCGGGCATCAAACGGAGAATGTCGAGCACTTGTGCTTCGAGTTCATCCTCGTTGATCACGATCTTCATCTTCTGCCCGCCGAGCACGTAGCTGGGCCGCACCAACAACGGGAAACCCAGTGTACGACTGAGCGTTATGGCTTCTTCGGCATTGTCCACCGCCCCGAATTCGGGGTACGGAATTTCTAGATCGCGTAGCAAACTGCTGAACCGTTCGCGGTCCTCGGCCATGTCCAACGCAGCGAAACTTGTCCCGATGATCTTGATGCCGTACTTCTCTAATTTCTCCGCGAGCTTCAATGCGGTCTGTCCACCCAATTGCACGATCACACCTTCGGGTTTTTCATGGAGGATGATGTCGTAGATATGCTCCCAGAATACCGGTTCGAAATAGAGTTTATCGGCGGTGTCGAAATCGGTGCTTACGGTCTCAGGGTTGCAGTTGATCATGATGGTCTCGTAACCCATCTCCTTCGCTGCCAGCACACCATGCACGCAACAGTAATCGAACTCAATGCCCTGCCCTATCCGGTTCGGACCACTGCCCAACACGATGATCTTTTTCTTATCGCTGGGAATGCTTTCGTTCTCTTCTTCGAACGTGCTGTAGTAGTAAGGTGTTTTTGCGGGGAATTCTCCGGCGCAGGTATCCACCAATTTGTACACGCGTTTGATGCCGAGCTCGTTGCGCTTTTTGTACACTTCGCTTTCCAAACAACTTAGCAAATGCGCAACTTGTCGATCAGCGTAGCCTTTTTGTTTTGCTTCGAAAAGCAGATCGCGCGGAATGGTTTCCAACGTGTATTTCTCGACTTCTTTTTCGGTGAGGATCATATCCTCTATCTGCCGCAAGAACCAGATATCGATCTTGGTGAGGTCCTGGATCTTCTTGAATGGAATTCCCGCTTTGATGCTGTCGTACACATGGAACAATCGGCTCCAACTCGGGTTTGCGAGACTGTCCAATAACACAGCGGTGTCTGTGGTTTCCTTGCCATCGGCACCCAAACCATTGCGCTTGATCTCCAAGCTCTGACAAGCTTTCTGCAACGCTTCCTGGAAACTGCGACCAATGCCCATCGTTTCACCGACGCTCTTCATCTGCACACCCAACCGGCGATCACTGCCTTCGAATTTATCGAAGTTCCACCGTGGCACTTTTACGATCACATAATCCAAGGTGGGTTCGAAGAATGCACTTGTTCCCGTGATCGGATTCTCGACTTCATCCAACCGATAACCGATCGCCAATTTGCTCGCGATCTTCGCAATAGGATAACCCGTCGCCTTGCTTGCCAACGCGCTACTGCGACTTACACGCGGGTTGATCTCGATGGAAAAAATATCCTCGTTCTCATCCGGACTAACCGCGAATTGTACGTTACAGCCACCCGCAAAATCACCGATGGCGCGCATCATCTTGATGGCCATCGTCCGCATCTTCTGGTAGGTGCGATCGCTCAAGGTCATGGCCGGAGCAACAGTGATGCTATCGCCAGTGTGTATGCCCATCGGATCGAAGTTCTCGATGCTGCAGATGATCACCACGTTATCGTCCTTATCGCGCAGCAATTCCAATTCGTACTCCTTCCAACCGAGCAGCGCCTTGTCGATGAGTACTTCGTGGATCGGACTCACTTGCAATCCGTGTTTCAGCAGTTTATCGAACTCTGCTGGATCATGTACGAACGCCGCACCCGCGCCACCAAGTGTGTAGCTCGCGCGGATCACCAACGGGAAACCGAATTCCTGTGCTACTTTTTTTCCTTCAAGAAAACTCGTCACGGTCTTGCTTGGAGCAGATGGTATGCCGATGCTCTCCATCAACTTGCGGAACCGTTCCCGGTTCTCGGTGATGTCGATCGCTTCGGTATCCACACCGATCATGCGCACCCCATGTTCTTTCCAGATCCCAAGTTTCTCGCATTCTATGGCGAGGTTCAACGCGGTCTGTCCACCCATCGTAGGCAGCACTGCATCGATCTTGTGCTTTTGCAGGATCTGCTCAATGCTCGCAGTAGTGAGCGGCAACAAGTAGACATTATCCGCCGTGACCGGATCGGTCATGATGGTGGCCGGATTGCTGTTGATCAGCGTTACCTCAATGCCTTCTTCGCGTAGCGAGCGGGATGCTTGGGAGCCTGAATAATCGAACTCACAGGCTTGACCTATGACGATGGGTCCGCTGCCGATAAGCAGTACGGAACGGATGGAAGTGTCTTTGGGCATGTCCGGTAGAATAACCGGGACGCAAAGCTAACCGGACCAACGGGCTGGCAGCAGGAATGTGGATAAGGTCTGCGGATCGTGGATAAGAGGTAGAATGAAGAATGGAACGCTGATGACGCGGATCGGCATGATGAACGCGGATCTCCAACGGAGACAGATGTTCATAAGGTCGGAGGGATAGGAACGCAGATAACCCAGCATGAAAGGATGAACGCTGATCTGAATTGGTGGAGAGTGGATCGGACGTTCAGAACATCCTGCACGACCGATCGGACCAGACTCATGCTTACCTTTGCTTTATGTCCACTCCTGAACTACGGAAACAAGTTATTGCCCGAATACGCGCGACGGATGACGTAAAATTGTTGCGTGAATTGGACCGTATGTTAAAGAATGCAAGTAAAGAGCTAGCGGCATTCATAACGACGTCGGAACAAAAGAAAGCGATAGCCAAGAGTCGCTCGGCGTTGAAAAAAGGGCGAGTGAGATCAGCCGATGTTGCTGATAGTGCTATTGAGAAATGGCTCGGCAAATAGTCTGGACGGCTCCTGCGGAGAAAGACAGGAAAGAAATACTGGCTTATTGGTTGAAGCGAAATGGAACAGCAGCCTATAGCTTAAAGCTCTTTGCACAGTTCAAAAATGCAGCTGCTCTGTTATCCCAAAAACCATTTGCAGGCCGCGCTTCAGATATCGCCAATATCAGAGTTTGGCCAGTTGCCAGTTATTTGGTCTTTTATGAAGTATTCGCCGACTCTGTTGTGATCCATCACGTTTGGGATGGAAGACGCGATCTAATAAAGCTTAAGTTCTAAGTTGAACTTCTGATCAACAATGGTCTCCTACTTCACGCACGGCGTAACGCTTGCCTATCGCTCCTATGGATCCGGACCGAAGGCGCTCATTGCGTTGCACGGGTTCGGTAGAACGGGTGAAGACTTCTCGGTATTGGAAAAGACCCTCGGCACTGCGTACACGATCCATGCATTCGACCTGCATTTCCACGGACAGAGCCCCAGCTATCCGCAGCGTTCCGAAGAGCCATTCACACCCGGCGAAATGGCGGTTTTCTTTTCTGCGTTCGCGGATGAATTGAAGCTGGAGAAGATCAGCATTCTGGGTTACAGTCTTGGCGGCCGAGTTGCTTTGAATTTATTGGAACAAATGCCGGAGCGGATCGAACGTGCATTCCTTACTGCGCCCGATGGATTGAAGACCCGGCCCTGGTATCGCGCACTTGCATCATCGGGTTTCGGACGTTGGGCCTATCGAAGATTCGTTGAACGACCAGCAGGACCGTTCATGATCATCGACCTCCTTGGAGCTACACGCTTGATGAGCCAAAAAATGCATCGGTTCTTGAAGGGCCAGACCGATGGTCGTGCTAAACGGATGTTGCTCCGCGATGTTTGGTTGAGCTACCGGTTGATCGAACCCGATCTGGAGACCGTGGCCATGAACGCCAAGAAATTCGAGATACCGATCCACCTGATCTTCGGCGAACGGGATAGTGTGATCAAACCCTCGCTGGGGCCAAACCTCCGGAAATATGCACAGGACATGATATCGCAGACGGAATTGCCTTTTGGGCATGTGCTTATTACGCCGGAATTGGGCGAGGCGATGCGGGATATGGTTCGATGACCGATCCCATTGCGCGTCCAGAACAAAAAAGGCCGCCTATTAAGGCAGCCTTTCGAGAGTTCACTGATATTCCTATTTGTGGCTTGGCTCGTCGCTCGTGGTGAGCTTATGACGGCCAGCAGCCCGGCGACGTGCCAAGATGCTACGCCCTGCGGCAGATGACATGCGCTTGCGGAAACCATGTTTGTTGGTACGCTTGCGTTTGCTGGGTTGGTAGGTACGTTTCATTGCCGCTTTAAATTCGTAAGGGACGGCAAAAGTAGCCCTTTTCCCCAAATGAGCAAGTGGTTGATCCCAGATAATGTGATAGTCTGCATTTTCAAGGTCAAAAGTCCACTGTTTGCAGGCGTTTCACTAACGATGCCGGGAACTGTGATGGAAGACCTCATTAAGTCTGACCATCAGGTGTTCGACTATCGATCATCTAGGCGCAAACCGCAGACCGTCAGACCCATACGCTCCTACTCGACCATCGTCGTGTTCTACCAATAACCGCCCGGTATGGTCCACTTCCATCGGCCTTACCTGCGTTTGTTTTCCATCCAACTCCACATATGCCCAACGACCTTTCGACCACAATTGGTCCGCGTATTCTTCTGCGATCCCACGTTCACCATTCTTCCACTTCTCCCACAGCTCTTCTAACCGCAAACAAATGGCCTCCAGGATCTCCATTCGGTCAAAATTCCGACCCGCTTCCATGGACAAGCTCGTGGCCAATAAGTATTCTTCGAATCCCCTACTGTTCACATTCAACCCAACTCCGATGATCGACCAGCCTACCTTATCGCCTTGCAGTTCGTTCTGGATCAGTATGCCTGCCACTTTTCTTCTGTCCACTAGGATGTCATTCGGCCATTTGATCCGAACATCTCTTTTCAAGACCTTTTGCACCACGTGATGAACTGCCAAGGCAATCATCTTGCTGATCACGAATTGCTCTTCAACCCGCAACCCGGTTGGCTGAACCGCGATACTGAAGGTCAGATCCAATCCTGGAGAACTCTGCCAAACACGATCTCGTTGGCCTCTACCCGTTGTCTGGTCATGGGCCAATATGACAGCCCCATGTCGCAATTTGGACAGACTTATAAGTTCGGCCGCACTTTTGTTAGTGCTCTCTGTAGAAGCAAGTTCAATGAATTGGTTGCCGATATCCTTTGTGCGCATGGCAGAAACCCCGATCGAGGGCGGTAACTTTGTACCTTTGAGCGAACGCAAGTATACCACCGCATGAAGAAAAATAAGAGTGCACCTAGCACTCAATTAGTGGATGCAGTCGTTTCAGGCATCCAAGAAGTGAAAGGAAAGGACATTGTTCACCTTGATCTTCGCGACGTACAGAACACCGTCTGCGATCATTTCGTCATCTGTCACGGGGATTCAAGCACGCAAGTAGCTGCCATCGCTAGTTCAGTGGAGAAAATGGTCCACGAGCAAACAGACGAAAAACCTTGGCATACGGAAGGGCAGAATAATGGAGAATGGGTGCTATTGGATTATGTGAACGTGGTTGTACACATTTTCCACCGCGATAAACGCGGATACTACGCACTGGAAGACCTTTGGGGCGATGCAGCCCGAATTTCATACGATAACGTGGCGTAAGGACCGGACGCCGAGAGTTTCAGCAAAGTGGAAAACAACGAGAAAAAAGAAAAGAACGAGAAGGGACCTAAACGGTCTTTCAACTTCTATTGGATATATGGCATCATCATCCTGGTGATCCTTTCCATCAACCTGTTCCAGTACAGCGGGGGCATGGCGCATATTGACACCACCGAATATCGCAAGATGCTCGAGGCAGGTGACGTGCAACGTATCGTGATCGTGAATGACCAATCAGTGAAGGTGTACTTGAAGAAGGACGCACTGAACAAGGATGCTCACAAGGACAAGATCAAAAGCTCACCGATATCCGGGGAGAACACGTTCGGACCGCACTATGTCTTTAACGTTGGTACCAGCAACCTGCAAAAGGACCGCTTGGTCAAAGAGGCGGAACAATACAACGTCGAATACGATTACGAAACACAGGATAATTGGGGCCGGGAGATCATCAATTGGGTGTTGTTCTTCGGTGTTATGATCGCCATATGGTTCTTTGTCATGCGCCGATTAGGCGGTGGCGGTGGGCCAGGTGGGCAGATATTCAACATCGGTAAAAGCCGTGCGCAGGTTTTTGAAGGCAGTAAAACGACCAACGTAACGTTCAATGATGTTGCAGGACTCGAAGAAGCGAAGGAAGAGCTCCAGGAGATCGTCGATTTTCTGAAGAACCCGAAAAAATACACGGACCTCGGAGCAAAGATCCCTAAAGGTGCGTTGCTTGTAGGTCCTCCAGGAACCGGTAAAACACTGCTGGCAAAAGCAGTTGCTGGTGAAGCGAACACGCCTTTCTTCAGTTTGAGTGGTTCGGATTTCGTGGAAATGTTCGTAGGAGTCGGTGCCAGCCGCGTGCGGGACCTGTTCAAGCAAGCAAAGGAAAAAGCACCAAGTATCATTTTCATTGATGAGATCGATGCCATTGGACGTGCACGTGGACGAAGCGCCAGCATGGGTGCGAATGACGAACGTGAGAATACCTTGAACCAATTGCTTACCGAGATGGATGGTTTCGGTACGAACAGCGGGGTGATCCTGTTGGGAGCCACCAACCGTGCTGATGTGCTGGACCGTGCCTTGATGCGTGCCGGACGTTTTGACCGACAGATCTTCGTGGACATGCCGGACCTGAACGAACGTGAAGAGATCCTGAAAGTACACCTGAAGCCGTTGAAGATCGATGTAACCGTGGATGTGGCATTCCTTGCTCGACAAACACCCGGATTCAGCGGTGCGGACCTTGCCAACATTTGTAACGAAGCTGCTTTGATCGCCGCACGGAAGAAGAAAACCTCCGTTGATAAACAGGATTTCCTCGATGCCGTGGATCGTGTGATCGGTGGTCTGGAAAAGAAGAACAAGATCATTACCGCCGCAGAGAAAAAGGCGATCGCTTACCACGAAGCGGGTCATGCTACGGTAAGCTGGTTGGTGGAGCATGCAAGTCCGCTGGTGAAGGTCACGATCGTGCCACGTGGACAATCGCTTGGCGCTGCTTGGTACCTACCTGAAGAAAGACACCTTACCACCACCGAACAGATGTTGGATGAGATCTGCGCGGCTTTGGGAGGGCGTGCTGCGGAATTCGTGATGTACGGTAAAGTGAGCACAGGGGCGTTGAGCGACCTTGAGAAAGTGACCAAACAAGCGTTCGCCATGGTGACCATGTACGGGCTGAATGACAAGATCGGTAACGTGAGCTATTACGATAGCTCAGGACAGAACGAATACTCCTTCGGCAAGCCATACAGTGAGAGCACCGCACAAACCATCGATGAGGAAGTGAGCAAGATCGTGGAGTTCCAATATGAGCGCGCCAAGCGGATCCTGACGGAGAATAAGGATAAACTCACCGCTTTGGCCACCCAGTTGTTGGAGAAAGAAGTGATCTTCAAAGAGGACCTGGCCGTGATCTTCGGCGAACGGCCGTTCGCTGAGCGTGTACCTGCACCGCAGAACGGCAAACCAAAGGTTGAAAAGCCTGCTCAGGAAGAGACTCCGGAAACCATACCTGATGTAACCGCCGAGGATAAAACTCCCTCTTGAACGGTCCGCATGAACAATTGGGCCGTAGCCTTCACAACCGGCTCACCGCATGAAGCGGAGATCGTGAAGGGGCTGCTGGAAAGTCATGGATTCAATGCCGTCGTAATGGATAATGGCTCATCTTCAGCCTATCCACAACTCGGTTTAGGAGATATTACCGTTCTTGTGGAGCGAGAACACTTACTTCGCGCCATGTACATCCTGCAAAAGAACCATTCGTCGTGAACGAAGTAGCCGTTCGCGCAATGACCGGGTTCGTTTATGTGGCCCTAACGATCGGAGCTGCACTTGCAGGACCATTCACTACCGCTTTGCTGTTTTTTCCCGTTTGTCTTTTGGCTGCGGATGAAATGCACAAATTGCTGTGGGCCGAGGGTGATTCGCATCCTCCGTTCTGGAGCGTTCTGATCGCTGGCGCGATCTACGTGGCCATGGTGCTTGGACATTTCGAGCCATTCTGGGAATGGACCTATACCGCTGG
>JAGNUG010000143.1 GCA_017987115.1 Flavobacteriales bacterium
ATGAAGGCCAAGGTAGGAGTTGTTAACTGACTTCTCTTTAAGTTATATCACCCGAATTAGGGATGCGCCTCAATTTCCGCAGAATTGACGGCACTCAATAGCGTTCGTTAACAAAGCACCCAATACTGGGTCACATGATATTGTGCTCCCGATCCATCTACTCTCTTATATTTGTCCAAACTCTTAAAAAAACAAACGCATGAAAACATTTAACTCTTTGACAAAAGGTCTTTCACTTTTGTCCGTGGCTTTGGTAGCGGGCGTCCTATCCGCATCACAAGTTTCTGCACAATGTACTACTTGGGTAAATCCAAGTGCTACGGGTGGATGGACTGATTTTAATTCGTCCTTCGGAGGTGCACCTAGCGATAGTGGTACTGGTTGCCCTGTGAATGAGATCACCGATTTTGAGATCTACGCGGATGAGGCCTATGCTATGGACAATATGGTAGCAGGGACTACATACATTTTCGGCGCTTGTAACGGAACTGGCGGCACTGCATGGAACGTAACATACACCATTGTTGCACCTAGCGGAGCAGTGGACGCATTTGGTCTGGATGCGGGTTCAAATTGCGCATTGACCTTTACGGCAAGTGAGTCAGGTACTTATTTGTTGGTCGTATCGGAGGAAGGTGCTTGCGGTACATCCTCGAACGCTGGTACAAGCAATGGTTTTCCTGCCATTACATGCGTAGGTGGAGGCGGAATTGGTATTTCTGAACTTGCTCCAAGCCAGATCCTTTCGATCAGCCCTAACCCATCCAATGGCATCTTCAAGCTTAGTGTTGATGCAAAGGTTCAAGCCATCAATGTTTTCGATATGAGCGGAAGCTTGATCGAGGCGTTGACGATCAACGTGACCAATGGTGGTACATACACACTCGATATGACCAATTATGCTAACGGTACATACATGGTTCGTACTGTAGGCAATGGTAATGAAGAAGCACAGCGTATCTCAGTGATCCACTAGAACGTACTTCGCAAAGTATTGAAAAGGGCTGCCTCAAAAGGGCAGCCTTTTTCTTTGCCGTTGAGATCACTCGTTACAAACCCGAGTTACTGCTACATTCACCCACATTTCAAAAATCAATATGGATCAAAAACAATCCAGTGCGCCTGTAGTGGTCGTGATCTCCCTGTTCTTCATGTGGGGGTTCATTACGGTGCTTGTTGATTCGCTGATCCCAAGGCTCCGTGAGGTTTTTGAACTTAGTTACTTCCAAGCCGGGCTTGTACAATTCGCGTTCTTTATTGCTTATGGACTTGTTTCCGTGCCAGCCGGATGGCTTTTGGCGCGGATCGGTTATCAACGTGGAATGATTGCTGGACTTACGGTCATGGGCTTTGGCTGCCTGCTTTTCTGGCCAGCAGCAGGTTACCGCGTTTTCGGACTGTTCATGTTAGGCTACTTCACCTTGGCTTCCGGCATGACCATTCTGCAGGTTGCCGCAAATCCTTACATCACAGCGCTTGGTACAGAAGATGGCGCCAGTAGCCGGTTGAATCTGGCGCAAGCATTCAACAGTGTTGGAACGACGATCGCCCCTATCATTGGCGCCAGCTTCTTATTGAGCGATCATATCATGGATAGTAGGTCGATAGAAGGTCTGAATGCAGTGGATAAAGCCGCTTATTTCGTGGGTGAAGCTTCTGCTGTACAAATGCCCTTCGTGGTCTTGGCAATTGCGCTTATTGTTCTTGCTGTTGTTGTCGGTGTCATACACTTGCCTAAGATCCTTGATGGCCAGAACACCGGCTCGTTCAGTGAAGCTCTTAACAAAAGTCGTTTGATGCGTGGTGTGCTTGGAATATTCCTTTATGTAGGTGCCGAAGTGGCCATAGGCTCATACCTCGTGAATTATTTCCTTTCCATGGATCTGGCGGAGCCAGTGCGCATTAGCGGAGCAATGACAGGTATTGCAACTGTTCTCGGGAAAGACTTAGCGACAATGGATGCAAAAGGAGTTGTCGGCGTTTTCGTTGCGCTCTACTGGGGCGGTGCCATGATCGGCCGGTTCGTTGGCTCTTATCTTACACGAGTAGTGCAACCTGCTATGGTGTTGATGACCTTTGGACTTTTCGCGATCGGTGCGTTGTGTTTGTCCATGTGTACGACCGGATTTATTTCAATGTGGAGCATTTTGGCCGTAGGGCTCTTCAACTCCGTCATGTTTCCGACCATCTTCTCGTTGGCCATTGAGGGTCTTGGATCATTGAAACCGCAAGGTTCCGGGTTGTTGTGTACCGCTATTTGTGGTGGTGCTTTCATTCCTCCGTTATTGGGGCTATGGGCGGATCATAGTGGTTTCAAAACAGCCTTTTTACTCGTTGTTTGCTGCTACATCTACATCACCTATTTCGCATGGAAAGAAAGACGGACCATCGTACTATCGTAGGGGTGGATATTGGTGGTACAAGTACCAAGATCGGGCTTGTGCAAGACGGAAAGGTTATCGCATTGGACCGTATTCCTACTACGCATTTTACAGATGAACATTTGTTTGCCAATACCGTTGCACAATGCATTGAGCAGCTCACCGTAGGAATGGACCTGACTGCTATTGGGATCGGTGCGCCAAATGCGAACCACTTTACGCAAGTAATTGAAAAAGCACCCAACCTTCCTTGGAAGAACGATGTTCCATTGGCACAGATGGTTGCCGATCGGACCGGAATGCGAACAGTATTGGGGAACGATGCAAATGCAGCGGCGCTTGGCGAATGGAAATACGGCTCAGGAAAAGGGTTTGATGACCTATTGGTGATCACTTTAGGCACAGGCGTTGGAAGCGGTGTTATCGTCAACGGAAAGCTCGTACTTGGGAGCGCTGGAAATGCTGGTGAGATCGGGCATACCACGATCGTAATGGATGGCCGTGAATGCACCTGTGGACGTAAAGGATGTTTGGAGGCGTATGTCAGCATTCGTGGTATTCGCAAAACCTATGATGAACTCGACGGTTCCCCTGAATTGCTTAAGACTGAAGGCGTGCAACAGATCGCGGAGGCCGCAGAGAATTACAATTCCGAGGCAATACAGACCTATAAGCATACCGTCAGGTGGTTATCAGTTGCCTTAGTGAACGCCGTTGCCATTACCGGACCTGGTCGCATTGTTCTCTGTGGAGGCATAGCGCGAAGTGGAGCATTACTATTGGATCCGTTGAAAAGACGTTTTGCAGAAGATCTATTGAACATCTATAAGGACCGCGTCGACATTGTCTTAAGCGGACTTGGCGACGATGAAGCCGGTATCCTAGGAGCTGCGGCATTAATTACGATAACATGATCAGGAATTGGCAACCAAATTGGTTCAGACTTGAGATGATCTCTTTACAACGGTTCGCAACCTTTCAACGGACACTACCCTTCGTGGTGGCTCTATCTTGTGCGCAATTTGTTCAAGGCCAACTACAGAACCCGGCCCGCGACTTAGTAGACCCATTCATTGGAACGGGCGGACACGGGCATACGTTCCCGGGTGCATGCGTACCCAATGGCATGGTCCAGTTAAGCCCGGATACACGAACGGATGGTGTAATGGACTGGGATGGTTGCAGCGGTTACCATTATAGTGATTCATTGATCTATGGGTTTAGTCATACACACCTTAGCGGAACTGGCGTTGCGGATCTATGTGATGTGTTGTTGATGCCGATAAGCGGTGCTGAAGGTGATTGGTTCCTGCGAAATGGATACCGCCAACGTTTCGACCACGAACAGGAGGAAGCTCATGCCGGATATTACAAAGTCCAATTGAAGAGTACTCCGCAGGGAGCGCCAGAGTCTTTCCGCACTTCCCGAACGCCGGTGAAAGCGGGAAAAAATGATCGGGACATCGACGTAGAACTTACAGCCACTGCTCGGGTGGGTGTACACCGTTACACCTATCAACCGGGTCAGTCCGCGCATGTTGTGCTAGATCTGCTCCATCGCGATCACGTTTTGGCAGGATCGATAAGCACTGTAAATTCCACGGAGGTCATCGGCGAGCGCAGGTCATCGTCATGGGCAAGTGATCAACGCCTGTATTACTGTATGCGATTCAGCGAACCTATAATGTCGGAGCAGGTCATGCCCTCTAACGTTGCGGGTAAAGTGGCTGCTTTCGACTTCGGAATGCTTAATAAACCCTTGATCGTCAAAGTTGGTATCAGTGCTGTCAGTATCGAAGGAGCACGCGCCAATCTAGAAGCAGAGGTGCCACATTGGGATTTTGATCGTGTGCGCCAGCAAGCTGAGGGTGCTTGGAACGATAAACTCAACAAGATCCAAGTGAAAGGTGGAACACCGGATGAGCAAACAACATTCTACACTGCACTTTATCACACCTATGTTGCGCCATACGTGTTCAATGATGTTGACGGAAATTACCGCGGTATCGATGGTGAGATCCATCACGCCGATCACAATGTTTACACCGTGTTTAGCCTCTGGGATACGTTTCGAGCCCTTCACCCGTTAATGACGATCCTGGAACCGGATATGACCAGTGATTGGATCAAGACCTTTCTACTCCACTACCAACTAAGCGGCCGACTGCCCGTTTGGGAACTCTGGGGCAATGAAACCGATTGCATGATCGGTTACCACAGCGTTAGTGTGATCAGTGATGCGTATATGAAAGGAATCCGAGGTTACGATGCAGAGCTTGCCTTGGAAGCAATGGTGGCCAGTGCCGATGCGGATCGTTTCGGACTGGACCATTATCGGGAACGCGGCTATATCAGCAGTGAAGATGAACCCGAAAGTGTTAGCCGAACATTGGAGTATGCCTACGACGATTGGTGTATCGCGCGAATGGCAGAGGCGATGGGCAAGAACGACATCGCCACGCGATTCTATGATCGATCGCGTAACTGGCAGAATGTTTTCGACCCAGAGACGAAATTCTTTCGGGCGCGTCGTAACGGTGGTTTCGTTTCACCGTTCGATCCATACGAAGTGAATTTTCACTTTACCGAAGCAAATGCATGGCAATATGGCCTTTTCGTGCCGCATGACATGGAACGGTACACTGAATTGATCGGTGGAAAAGAAGCGTTGTCAAACAGGCTGGGAGCGCTTTTCTCTGCAAACTCTACCACAACCGGACGCGATCAAAGCGATATCACTGGATTGATCGGGCAATACGCGCATGGCAATGAGCCCAGTCATTCTTTCGCCTACCTCAACAGCCTTTCGTCGCATCCGGAGGTGACAGATGGTTATGTCAAGAACATCTTGAACAACTTGTATCACAATGCCCCCGATGGTCTATCAGGAAACGAGGACTGCGGCCAAATGAGCGCTTGGTATGTGCTGAGTGCCATGGGAATGTATCCGATCTGCCCAGGAAAGCCCGAAATGACCCTGACCATGCCACTGTTCGACTCCATTGCAGTTGATCTAGGAAACGATAGAACACTGGTGATCTCAAGCGAGGCTCAAGGCGGGGTCAGGAATCTCATAGAACGTGTGGAGGTGAATGGCAAAGAGTTGACCAGCGACCGGACCGTACCATTCGAGCTGCTCCGGAAAGGTGGTAAGCTGCATTATCAATTGGGAGCACGGCCGGTAAGTTCATTCACTGACACAAAAGTGCATGGTGAAACGGAGCTTTCGATCTGGCAACCGGTTCCTATTATTTCTGCTGGTTCGCAAGCATTCAAGGATTCATTGAAGATCACCGTTTCATCCAGCGATATTGGTGCTCGTCTCTATTATTCGTTGGATGGATCGGAACCCCTACTCTATTCAGAACCATTTCATATTTCCGCAAACACTTCCATATCAGCATTTGCTGAGCGTATTATTCCGGACCGAGCAGGATCACCATTCCACTCTATGCCGGCCATGGCCCACTTCGTTAAGGTGGACAGGAAACTATCCATAGAACTGGAAACGGATCATGCGCAGCAGTATTCCGCTGGTGGAGATCAAGCATTGGTGGATGGCCTGCGTGGTGGAGACGATTACCGTACAGGCGAATGGCAGGGTTTCGAAGGTGCTGACCTTATTGCAACAATTGATCTAGGTAAGCCAATGCGTGTAGATCGTGTAGGGTTAAGTGCGCTGCAGGACCAACGATCCTGGATATGGCTTCCTGCTGATGTGCAATTCGCGTTCAGCGCAAACGGTAGGCAATGGAGCACCTCGATCGCCACGCACAGCATCGCAAGGGATTCGATGGAAGCACTTACAACGGAGCTCTGGACAGAACCGATCTCCAAAAGAGCGCGTTACATCAAGGTCATCGCACGGAATGCGGGCCCATGTCCTGAATGGCATCCTGGTAATGGGGGGCCTTCGTGGATCTTTGCCGATGAGGTTTTGATCGAAACAAAATAAGATCAACCTTCCGAAAATAGAAAAGGCCCGGAATAGCCGGGCCTTTTCTATTCAATTTCGTGTTGATCAGCGTGCGATCTGCAAAGCTTGTGTGCGCACCCACTCGTCAGTGATAACTTTTACCATGTACTGCCCAGCAGATAGTCCGGATAGATCCATCGTACTCGTCGTACCAGCTTTTGGGTTGATCCGTTCCTCAGCTACGGTGCGACCTTGTATGTCGATCACATTCACAAAGGCTGAGTTCTGAACTGAAGCACCTAAGTCGATGGTGAGCGATCCATTGGTCGGATTCGGGAACATCGTGAATCCTGCGGAAGCAGTTTCTTCGATGCCGACCGCGCCGCAGCCCACATGCCACCACAACTCTGTCGCACCAGCAGCTCCGTCACCGCAGGATCCATTTCCATCCGATTGGATCCGCATGGTGATCGTGTTCGCAGCATTCTGTGAATTCAATGCAAACCCGGTAAAGCTTCCGCCGTTCGTTCCCTGATAGAGTACTGGGGAATTCTCGTCCGGTCCGTTGTAGAATACGATCCGATCGCCAGGTAACATTTCGCCACTGATAAAGGTGATCGTGGTCGGAACGTTCTGTGCGGATTTGAAAGTGTACCAGCGATCTTCATCATTTCCGGGACAATAGTTGTACTGATCATATCCACAGCTAACAATGAAGCAATCAGCGCTTGGTACGGTCAACGTATCACTACGGTAAACACATCCTACCTCATTCAGCGCAACGATCTCGAATACAGCGTCCGTATTCTGCGGGTAAGGGCCAAAGTTGTAAACAGCAGATGAATTCACCGTATTGGTCTCATTGGTGATCGTATTGGTGATCTGAAGGCCTTCAACCGGTGGTGTGGTCGTAACGATCACCTCCGTAGTGAATGAACGAGAGAAGCAATCCGTAAGCAGGTTATAGCTCACCCCTGGAGGAACGCATCCTTCGCAAAAGACCTGCCACTCCCATGGATCATACGTGGTGCTACCATCACACTGTACGGAAGGGTCAGAGGACATTCCCATGTAGAGGTTCGATCCAGTGGCTGTAACATCGATGGTTTCATAAGGCTCTATACTTGCGATTGCACTGCCATCCGGACCTAGGT
>JAGNUG010000144.1 GCA_017987115.1 Flavobacteriales bacterium
GGATTTCAACAACAAGAAATTCTCGGATGTTTATGTTGGTATTCACTTTCGATTAGCGACTGGTGTGAGCTACTATTTCGGGAACCATTATGGATTGCAAGCGCAGGTACGGTATGGCATGAGTAGCATGAAATGGCGTGATCGTGATCCTGAAAATTCGGTTTTTGATTCACTGGACTATCAATCCAAACTTACAGCTACAGGGTTCCAATTTGGGTTGGGTCTAACTGTGCGTATGGGAAAGTAGGTCTCAACCATCACGCATACAACCACTTCCGGATCAGCCGTGTAAAGTTCGGCATTACCACATAGGCCATCAGAATAACGATCACGCCTGTGCCGATCGCACTTGTGATCACTATGTGATCAAGGCCAAGTTGCATCAACAAAGGGTTCAATACCATCGGCGTCAAGTTCACCAAGGGTACAAGCGCTATGAATGTGACCACAGCTTGCTTCCACCGCGGTGGGCCATGCATGGTTCCATTGGAAGGCTCGAACCAAAAATCAAGACCCGTGCTAATATGGTAATGATCATCCGATGCCAGCAACGGACGAACCTGCGCTACGAAGGATTTCCGTTCATCGGAATACATCCATCCTTCCAAATTCGCGCGGGTATTGAACCGGATGACCATCGTGTACGTACCGGTCATGCCTGGTACAGGTCTGATGCTCTGCCAATTCAAGTGCCCCGGAAAACTGCGGCACACCGGTCCGATCGCATTCAACCACGCTTCGTAGGCTTCATGCTGACCTTCCTTGATACGGTGGGTGATCACAACGGTCGCGCCATCTTCTCCTGTATTCGCTGTTTCCTGTTGTTGCGCGTCGGCCATGTTGTTCGTGTTCCGCCCGCAATGTTAGCGATCGGATCTGTAAGCGATCAAAGCATTCACAAGCCCAGGACCTAAGTTCAGGCCTTTGTTGCCCATTTACCTGCCAACCAACCCATAGGTATGTATGCGATCAAGAGATCCAACACAATGAACCAGTTCGGTGCTGGTATCAAATAAGCAGCTGCAAGTCCACCAAGCAACGACCAGATTCCGATGGCAATTGCGAATGTCATTTTCCGGTTGGTGACAAGCTTAGCCACAACGAATGCTCCGACCAATGTCCCTAGCGCGTGTGCCAGGAATGGGAATATGAAATGGACAGGTTCAAAAAGATGAATATTGGATCTGATACTTTCCATGTGATTCGGGTCCACTCCCTCAGGTGGCGGTATTACGGACCCACTGATCATGATGATCTACATGTTCACGATCTTTCCAACGATGATACCGGCAATTACGGCAAGGATGTTTCCTAGGATCGGGTTCATGGGCTAGCGCTTAATGGGCAGTGAATATTCAGTTCCCACCTACCCTTGATCTTCAGAAGGGGAGTGGGCCTACCATGTTCCCGCGTAATCCAATGGTACCGTGCTGATCGACTTCAAATAGGCATGCCGTAAGTTGATCAGTTGGCGCAGGTGGTGGAGGTCATGCGCAACCCAGTTCGTTAGGAACAATTCGGGTGTTATCGGACCGACCTTCGGGTGCTGATGCACGTTGTTCCATGACGCTTCATCCAACGTTCGTAACCATGCAACGGTGCTCTTTCGTTCGTCAAGAAAACGCTGCAGTTCGGTGTTGAAGTCCTTTGCCATATAGTTGCGTGTTGCCATCCATTCCACTGGGTTGCTTGGTGGCAACGGTGCATTAGGAGTTGTTAATACATGCTCGAGCCTGCGGTGAAAATCTTCCCGCTCTTCGTCGTAAAGATGACAGAGTATCTCTTGCACACACCATTTATCGGTTGCTGGTTTCCAGGTTTTCTCGTGTGGCGTAAGGTCTTTGAAGAATGCGCGGTAAACTTCCTCGTGCCGAGCTAGTTGGTCTATCAGGTGAGAACGGTCCATTGTTCAAATGTCGGAATAACCGGGATCTTGATAGTTTTGCCGAATGACCGACACACCTCCCTGCCCACAATGCAAGTCAGCATTCGCCTATCCAACGGGCCAGTCCTTGATGTGTCCGGAATGTGGCCACGAATGGAACCCGGAAGAAGTTGCTTCTGAGAATGCTCCGATGATCGTAAAGGACGCTAACGGCAATGTGTTGCAGAACGGCGACGACGTGGTGATGGTGAAGGATCTGCAAGTAAAAGGCGCACCGAAAGCACTGAAGGCCGGAACAAAGGTTCGCGGCATTCGCCTTGTCGATGGCGATCACAACATCGATTGCAAGATCGATGGGTTCGGTGCCATGGCCCTCAAAAGCGAGTTCGTGAAGAAGGCGTGATCCTCGAAGAATTCGTCACTTTTTTTAGCGCAAGCGACCACGAGTTTCTTCAAAACAAGTTATTAAGCGTAAAGGAACGAGGTCGCTAGTATTTCATTATCCGGTAAATGGCAGTATCCCACTGTACCAAGTACATGCCAGCATTGAGTGCTGAAAGATCGATCGAACCTGTGGCATCAGACATGAATTGTCGAACGAATCGTCCAGTCTGGTCAAATACCTGGATCTGTCTGCCGGCCGCATCAGGTCCAAGGTGAATGATCGCAGCTGTCGGGTTGGGATATACAGCAGTTTTCAGGGTGCCAGCATCTAATGGTGCGATCCCTGTGCTCAACGACCCACATCCGTCAACGATCAATTCGTCGCCGGATATTTCGTATGTATTCAAGCATCCGTATTCTTCGATGGCTTGACACAGGTATCCGAACAGTCCGGCACTACCGCCAACACCTTCAATGATGAACCGATAAGGAGCCGACAAATGGAACTTTTTGTGCCATGTGCCAGCGAGCAATACGGAATCGATACTGGTCACTGATGTGCCAGCCGAACAATCACCCCACGTGCCCGTGAGTTCGTCACCTATCGATAGGTCGAAGTCATACAGCAGGAGTTCCGCAGCGTATCCATCGAACCAAACATACCACGCCAGTGCAACCTCGTCAGCCCGGATACCAGCAATATATCGATCAATGGGCATTGCTACGGGTGGCGCAGTGGAGCCCAGTGTAGAAATGCTATCAACACCGATCTGTATGAGCTTCACATACTGTTGACCATCAATGAGCGTATCTCCCGCTGCGTGTAGACCGAAATATGAGTGATGTAAAGTGGAACCACCATTGATCACAATGTATTCCTCATTCCAAATAGCACTATCCGGAATGGTCACGGTTTGGCCGCAGGAATACTGCATGGGCAAGTATGCGAACACGATGACAAGAAGTGCGAGTAGCTTTTTATGCATCGTGTAAATGTGCTTCTCCTTGAAGCCTTCTGCAAATCCCAATTGACCATCGGTCGGTCCTGCACAGACAATGGCCGCTGCATGAAGACATGGACCTGCATCCCTTACCGTTGGTCGCGGGAGAGCCACCGTATCTCAATGGGCGTGTACGCTTGTTGTCGATCCGTTATCAGTTTCGTCCTAAACTCAACGAAATGTCAAGATCTTACGCTGCATTGTTCGCTTTACTTTTTTATGCTGACGTTGATGCCCAGCAAGTAACTACCTTTTTTGACGCGGTCAACCATGTTGACGATGCGCTGTTCCTTGATCCAGGGGGAAATCTTTACGGGGCACATTATACAGGAAGCAGCGTTTTCAAGAGAACGCCGGATGGTACGGTCACCACCTTTGTCTCTGGCATGAATACGCCGAACGGCATTGCTATGAATTCACTCGGCGAATTCTACATCGCGGACAACGTGGGCGATAGGATATACAAGGTGGCGAACGATGGTTCGCCGCTGGACACGATCCCGATCAATGGTCCGTCGGGCTTGTTGAAGGAATGGGATAGTGATACGATCCTTTTCACAACCTACCAGCCGTCCAGTCTAGGCAAGCTCGCTCCAGATGGGTCCATTGAAATTACACATACCGGGGCACCGCTCAACGGGCCGGTGGGTCTGGCCTACACCGAAGATGGTACGCTCTACACGGGCAATTTTACGGACAGACAAGTGTACCGGGTTCTCACTGCGAGTGTTGAATATGTGGCCACTGTGCCGGGCCCAGCTAGTGGCGTTCTCGGCTTCATTACAAGCGCTGGTAGCGTACTGTATGGAACTGGATGGAATACGCACACGATCTATGGTGTGGACCCAGCCTATACGGACAGCGTTTGGGTGCTGGCAGGTGGCAACGGACAAGGTGATCTGGATGGTGGGGTGGATGTTGCGCAATTCAACCAACCCAATGGCATACTTGCAAGCTCCAATGGCGATACGATCTACGTTTCGGACTTTGCAACCAAGAATATCCGCATGATCACGGGTGTGCGAACTGGATTGCATGGATCTGGCGCTGTGGAGCTATTGCAAGGCTATCCGAATCCAACAACTGGCGATCTCCTGCTGTCCGGTGATCTCTTTAGCAAGGGCCAAGCGATCTGGAGCATAAGAGGCTTGGATGGTGCGTTGGTCGATGAAGGAGTCTTCGTTGTACCGGATAGGTCCACAGGAGCTGTTTTGCCTACTAACAGGCTAGGAGCGGGGCTATACAGTGTGGAAGTATTAGCGAAGCAGTACCGCGGTGTGTTGCTTTTCAAGAAGGAGTGACCGTATGCAGAGTATCCGACTAACGTCTTATGATCCAAGTCGGGCCGGTACCGTAACGAAATGGATGAATGGAATTGTTATCTTGGGCATTCAACCCAGAGCCATGGACATGAAACCCTCCAAATTGCCCGGCATCTCGGATCTCTTTACGAAAGATGAGGCAGAGGATATGGATCGCTTGGTACCTATCCGCACGTTCAAGAAAGGAACCGTTCTGCTTAAAGCAGGGCAGGTGGCCACGGATGCCTACTTCTGCGTGAAAGGTTGCGTGCACATGTATTATGATGTGGATGGTGACGAGCGCACTACGGAATTCTACACCGAAGGGCAAGCCGTTGCTTCACTCTACAGCTTTATCAACCAAGTGCCAGCGAACCATTTTTTAGCCTGTGTTGAGGATTGCACACTTGTGGTTTGGAGCTACGCTGCGGAGAAAGAGATCTTTGGCAAATACCCCCACTTGGAGTCGAGCTGCCGTGTTTCGGTAGAGAGCGATTTCGGTGAACACCAGGAGAAGCTAGCGGACTTCATTACAAAGAGCCCTGAGCAACGCTACATGGTCCTCATGGAGAACCGGCCCGAGCTGCTTCAGCGTGTGCCGCAATATCTCTTGGCCAGTTACCTTGGCGTTACGCCGGAATCCTTGAGCCGTATCCGCAAACGCATCCTCGCGAAAGAAGCAGCGGTGTAGGTCTATTCACGCGGCCACATCGATCACAACGTTGCCTTTTTTATGGCCTTGGTCCACATAACCATGTGCTTCTACGATGGCCTTTAGCGGGTAGTGCCGATCGATCACGGCTTTCAATTGACCGGCTTCAATGAGCGAACGGATCTGCCGAATACCTTCTTCTGCATCTGAGGCCACACCGCCAATTACCTTTTTACCACCGAAGATCGAACTACATAGCATGTGCCAATAGTCCGATGTGGCACCGTCGCTGGTAACATACCGGCCCTTTGTCTTGAGCAGGTCCTTACATGCAGTGTACGTTGTTTGGCCCACGGTGCTGAAGATCACATCATACCTGCTATCGCTTTTGGTAAAGTCTTCGCGTTTGTAGTCGATCACATGATCAGCACCGAGCGAACGCACTAATTCCACATTGTTCGTGCTGCACACGGCGCTCACCGTGGCACCCATGCTTTTTGCCAGCTGCACCGCAGCCGTTCCAATGGAGCCGGATGCACCATGTATAAGGATATGCTCTCCGCGTTCCAGCTTGGCGGCATTGATGAAATGGAGTGCTGTTAATGCACCCACCGTGAGTGTTGCTGCTTCGCCATGTGGCACTTGGTCCGGCGTTAGGGCTATGGCACCATCTTCGGGCAGGCATATGTACTCTGCATAAGTGCCGGAGCGCATACCGGTAGAGCCGAACACGCGATCTCCTTTGCGGAATCGCGTAACCTTACTACCGACCGCTTCCACGATTCCTGCTACCTCATGACCGAGGATCGGTGACTTCGGGCTGAACAGTCCGAAGAAGAAGCGCACTGCGAACGGATCGGCCTTGCGCAAACGGACATCACCCGATGTGACCGTTGTGGCGTGGATGCGAATGCGTATTTCATTGTTCTTGGGTTCTGGCTTGGCAACTTGTACGAGTTCCAATACCACCGGGGCGCCATACTGTTTGTACACCACCGCTTTCATGTTCTTGTTTTCCATGGGGGCAAAGGTTCCACGGGCAACTGCCAAGATCCGTTGACGTTGGGTAAGAACCACTTTCGGGGTCAACCAGCTTCAGCCTGGATCAGCAATGAGATGACGTTAATGATCGTTCTTCAGTATTAGATACCGGGAATAGTTCGGACAGTGCACCTATGGCACAATGACCTCGAAAAGCAAGTTCATGAAAAAGGCGTTATCCGCTGGTCAAGTCTGTTCTGTTGTCATGGTCTGATTTGCCGGGATCGTTGATCGATCGATCAACTTTGAATGATCCGTTGTTCCTTATCGGGTTGCCATTTCCGCGGTACGCTTCTCAGCGACTTTATTTCCGCCGACCAGCAGCGGCCTCAACGGCATCACGTGTGTGCAGCACATGCATCCCCTCAGCATTCACCGTGGCGGTACGCTCCAGTATTGATCGCAATTCAACGGCCGTTAGGTGCGGCGAAACCGCAAGCATTTTTGCCGCTGCGTTAGCCAACACCGGCGCAGACATGGAAGTGCCGGAAGGGTAGGTCCACTTGCCACTCGGTAAGCGAGCAGGTACGCGTTCGCCGCGGGCGAGAAAGTTCACCTCTGCGCCGGTATTGCTCCATGACACCGCCGAACCGGTATCATCCGCAGCGCCGACGATCATGAAGTTCGGTAGTGAGAAACGCGTGGCCTGATCGGCCGTTTCCAACGACTTACCCGCATTGCCAGCAGCGCCGATAAAGAGCACATTAGGTGCCGCCTGCATGCCAGCTTCCAGTTCTTCACGGATGCGTTGCACTGTATAATGCGCCAACGCATTCCGATCGTCTTCCGGCATTTCCGGAGCGCATTCAGCAAGGTTGCTCAGATAGCCTTTTTCGGCACGTGCCCAGGACATCACCACTACGCTAGCACCATTGGCTACTAAAAAATCCAGCAGATCGCGGATGGACGCGGCCTCTTTGTCCGCAAGTTCTCGGCTCCAGCAAGGTATCGGTGGCGAGCCGTGCCACCATTCCATGCATGCGATCACGATCTCCCCATCCGGCAGACCACTCAGTGCGATGTCCGCAACAGCTGTTCCATGCACGTACCCGCTATAGCGATCAACGACCGCGTAGTACGCATCCTGTTGCACGGGTGTCTGCGTCTCGAACCAAGCTTTCAACGCAAGCGCATGTGGGCTTTCAATGCCCGCATCC
>JAGNUG010000145.1 GCA_017987115.1 Flavobacteriales bacterium
CGACATACGCATCAAGAGGTCTTCCATACGCTTTGATGCTTAACGATGCATAGGTTCAACTTCGCTTAAAGCCACCGCCGCGTTCTGGATATGATAATCCATTTCCAATGGATCCTGTATAGGTGCAATTACTTGTTGTTCCAGTGTTGGCACACCACCGTCACGAAAAAAATACGGGTGGTAAGCAACATTTCCGAGCGTGGGCGCATTCCGCATACCCAATTGACCGTCAATACCAACGCTTAACGTAACCGTATCGCTGAATGCATGGCTGGTTGAATGACATGAATTACAACTAACCGTACCGTCACGGGACAAGCGCGGCTCGAAGAACAAAGCTTTACCCAATTCAACAGAGGATCTCGTTAACGGATTTCCTTCCGAAAACGGAGGAAATGGCAGGCCAATTGGCAATTCGAGCGGAAACGGTTCTTCCGCAGCGATCTCTACAATTGCAGCTGGGTCTTTCCGACATGCAGTAACAAGCAAAAGTCCAAGGACAATATGTAAGATGGGCTTCAATCCAAGGAAATGCTGGAGACCACGTTCCTTGTCAACTTCAATGCCAACGGCAAATTACTGCCATGTGCAGCATTCTCGGTCGCAAGATCCACTGTTTCAGTTGAAGAATAAAAGAATCGATCAACTGCAACACGGATCGTGATATCAGTAGTTCCATTCTCCGAAATTGTAATTGGCGAGGAGGGTATCAAATTCAAATAGGCATAGCACGTGTCAATGCCAGTATGCATGGAATATGAACTCGTTAACGGGTCAATGCTCGTTGGATCGGGATCATAACGACCTTCGAACATGACGAACCGATATCCAGAATTCCATGTCCAATAGGTAGCACTATTCAAACCCAATGGATGACCCACTGGATATGTTGAAGGATCAGTATGGTTCAGATCTTCAGGAACGCCCAATCCAGCATACAATGCAGTGTACGTACCAACAGGAACAGACCATTCCGTTTGCTTTGGTCCATCCAAGTTGAATAATTCAATATCAGTTACTGGTACCGATCCATTAGCGGAAGCCAACTGGATCTCACTGAAATACATTTTCAGGAGTTCAACAGTGGTGCGATAATTCGAAACGTTGGTGTATTCCGAGAACAAGGCCAATGGCGCTCCTTCCCATTCAGGAACCACGTGTAATCGAAGCGTCCCATTCACTGTGTTCAGCTCTGCTACTGGCTCGATCACGGGGTCGTGACTGCAACTACTCAGCATGGTCATAACGATCGAAATGGAGAATATCCACTTCAAACTACTCTTGATCTCCATCATACTGTTCATACGTTCTTCGAAGCCATTCGGTTGTCTGATAACCAACCTCTACTCCCTTTCATACAAATTTAGGACTTCAACGACGAACATAGCAGTGATTTGTGTCACCATACCGCAAAATCACTATAGGATCACTGTGGACCTCTCCCGAAGTATCTTTCGCCATTCCATGTTCACAGTACTTCATAGTAGCGCCGGTGCTGGTAAAACACATGCATTGGTCAAGCATTATTTGACCCTTTGCCTATCAGATGGGGCTCCTGCTACCTACCGGAACGTACTCGCGCTGACCTTTACGAACAAGGCTGCCGGGGAGATGAAAGAACGTGTTATCCAGTATTTGGATGAGCTTGCTTCTTTGAATTTGGAAGACAAGCGCATGATGGACGTAATGACGCACTTGACCACAAAGACAGGTCTTGAGCATCCAGCGATAGCTGAACGGGCAGCACGTTGTCTCAGGCATATGTTACACCATTGGAGCGACGTAGCGATCAGTACGATCGATGCATTCACTCGCAAAGTAGTACAGCCCTTTGCACGTGACCTGCAATTGGACCATGACCTGCAAATGACAACGGAGCAGAGCTACTATTTGGACCGCGCCGTGCATGAACTGATCTCCGAAGCAGGTTTGGATCCCAATACTACTGAGATCCTCTCCGAAGCTTGTCTACAATTGCTGCACGAAGAGCGAAAATGGGACCCCGAGAAACCGCTCTCAGAACTTAGTCAAGAGCTAACCAAGGAAAATTCCATCAAGCCACTGAAATTGCTTGGGGATCTTCAACCTGAAGATGTAACAGCTCTTGCAGGTCGATTGCGCGCACAAGAGATCGTGTTCAGACAGCAAGTGAGGGCTTTGGGAAATACCGCAATGACACTGATCAAAGAGAACGGGATCAGTGTTGAAGATATGGCCTACACCAAAGGTGGGATCCATGGTTACTTCGATAATCTTACCAATTTCAATGATGCGTGGGAGGCTCCTGGCGTTAACAAACTGAAGCCGATCGAAACCGGTAAATGGCATTCCTCAAAAGCGGATGTATCTACGATCGCAGCGTTGGATGCAATAAGCAACGCGTTAACAGAGATCTTCAATGAGGCAGAAACCTTGCGTGAAATAGGCCTAAGGAAATACTCCATACAGCGTGCAGTGAGCCGTGAGCTTATGCCCGCTTATGCATTGCATGCTTTGGACGTGAAACTGGAAGCGATCAAACGTGAGGATGGCGTAGCATTCTTCAGTGATCTCACACGAAAGGTATCCGAAGTCGTGAAGGACGAACCTGTTCCGTTCATATACGAGCGCATGGGCGAACGTTTTTCCCATTTTCTGATCGATGAATTCCAGGATACCTCGTTATTGCAATGGCAAGCATTATTACCTCTGATCGACAATGCGCTATCCACAGGCGGCAGTGCGCTGCTTGTGGGTGATGCCAAACAGGCGATCTATCGGTGGCGTAATGGCGAAGTACGCTTGTTCACTCAACTTCCTAAAATATTCGGTATAAGTGATCAACCCTTGGATGTAGAGCGGGAAGCGACGCTGGAACGTTCGTACAGAGAAGGTGATCGATTGGCGTTCAATCGAAGATCAGCGAGTTCCATCGTTGCGTTCAACAACAACCTCTTTTCGTCGCTGAGCGGTTTGCTCGCTGAGGATCTTCGGTCAGTGTATGCACGACATGATCAAGAAACAAGCCGTGAAGAACCCGGGCTGGTACAGATGCGCGTGCTTCCAAAGGACGTGAAAGGTCTGGACCGTGCGCAAGCATTTCTGGACTTCACATTGAATTGCGTACAAGAAGCCATCGATGACGGATTCTCGCCTGGAGACATTGCTGTTCTAGTGCGCGGCAAAAGCTTAGGTGGTCCCGTGGCGCACCACTTGGTCGCACATGGCCATGCAGTTGTTTCACCGGATGGATTGAGGCTTGGAGGAGACAACAGTGTGGACCTATTGATCGAATTATTACGTTTCTTACACACCGGTGATATTGCTGCAGCAACGCGTGCTATTCAATTCCAAGCAATACTCACTGCACCGGACGGCTTAGAATTCGCGACACCTTCAATAGGAACAACTGAACTACCAGACCCGGCAAAGGAACTCCGACAATGGCTGTCGTCCCATGGCTCACCATCACTGAAGACAACGCTTTCATCGTTGGTTGCGCAACTCGCACGAGCGAATGGAATTCTCCCTGCGGAAGATGCACCGGTTCTGGCGCTGCTCGATGAAGTACAGGCGTTCAGTACGCAACACGGTCAGGATATCGGCGGCTTTCTGGAGCATTGGGAACGTGCAGGAAAGGACCGGAGCATCGCCCCACCCGAAAATGGGAACGCGGTTCAGGTACTAACGGTCCATAAATCCAAAGGGCTTCAATTCCCAGTAGTGATCTTACCCAACGCGAACATGACCACACGTGGGAATTTCGGTGAGCGTTTCTGGGTGGATCCCGGGGATGCGGTGCCGGATACACCTATCGCTCTTGTGCGCGAATCAGCAGCACTGGGCAACGCGGAACTTCCGGAATTGCTCGAAGAAGAAACACTAAGACAGTTGGACGCGATCAATCTCTTGTATGTGGCCTTCACAAGACCGGAACAAAGGTTGTACTCGTTGGTTCCTGAGGCTGGTGCCGATAATACAACAAAGGAGTTGTTGAACTTCATTGCTGAACATGGTCAGGATCAAATTCTGGAGGATGGCACCCGCGATAAGCCATGGAAAACGCGTAATTCCATTCCTCATCGCACCTTGGAGGATGTTGCGGTCCGTACACACTCTGCTCCTTTGGTAATGCGCATGGAAGCGCCTGAAACGTGGGAGCCAACAGATCCTGACCCATACCGGTCCTATGGAAATGCAGTCCATGACCTATTGGCCCGGATCGCTACACCGGATGATCTTGACAAAGCATTTGAAGAAGCGCTTGCCGATGGTTCCATTACCACCAAAGTAGCGACAGAACTCAAGGTCGAACTATCAGAATTGCTTTCCACTCCCGAACTTCATCCGTGGTTCAAAAAAGGTATGATCGTGAAAAATGAAGCAACAATAATTGTCGCCGATGGAAAAGCACAACGCCCGGATCGCATTGTGTTTGAGGGTGATCACGTAAGGGTATTGGATATTAAAACAGGTCAATCCTCCTCGGCTCATCATGACCAAGTGCGCTCCTACATGGGATACCTGAGACAACTGGGCTATTCAAATGTGGAAGGAGCATTGCTTTACGTACGGGATGGATCAGTACAAAGGGTACAACCATGAAGATCAAATGGAGCATTAAACCGTTCGCCACCCTATCGTTGACCGAGCTGCACGATTCGTTACGGTTGCGCGAAGATGTTTTCGTGGTGGAACAGAAATGCATCTACAATGAAATAGACGGCCAGGACCCGAATGCTATCCACATTCTCGGACACAACGATAACGTGGAACTTGTGGCTTGTTCACGGATACTTCCAGCCGGATCGGATGGTTATCCACATGTAGGAAGGATCGTCGTTCGTGCAAGTGAAAGAGGAGCGGGCCTAGCGTCCGAAATGATGAATATCGCTCTGCGGACACTTCGCGAGATGTACGGTACGGACCGTTCCGCATTGGCCGCACAGACGTATTTGGAATCCTTCTATGGACGCTTCGGGTATATTCGAAATAGCGAAGACTATCTGTGGGACGGGATCATGCACGTCGATATGATCCGAGAAACGTGACCCGAGATCATTTCAACAACGTAACATGGCCCATATACTCCTTGCTATAGGAGCCATACTCTGCAATGCGAGCGATGTATGTAAAGGTGCCGGTCATTAAACCTTCGCCGGACCACTCTGCTCGCGGATCAGTGGTACGGAAATGCTCCTGTCCCCAGCGATCATAAATGACCAATTCAAACAACCGTGCGCCACGCACCAGTGGAGCAAAGGTGTCATTCTTTCCATCACCGTTCGGAGTAAATGCTGTAGGTGCAAAGAACAAATGATCTGTAACGAAAACCGTTCGGGACGAAGTATCCACACACCCGTATTCAGACGTAACGGTCTGCAGGATGGTGCGCACACCAGCCTCTTCAAATAGATATTCGAATTCCGGATCCGAGATCATATTGTCTTCAATCGAATAGCTCCAATCAATTGCTCCACTTGCAAAATCTTCCACCTCAATTGCAGGGTCAAATAGTGATACCGTATTCGGTAATGCACTGAATGCCGCAATAGGATTAGGACGAACAATTATTTGCGCTGGTCGCACCATAGTACGTTCGGCAATACACCCACTATCGGTCGCCACAGTTAGGCTAACGGTATATGTGCCTGCTTCGGAATATTCATACATCGGTGTTTCTTCGAACGAGGTTCCACCATCCCCGAAATCCCATGAATATCGCAAAGCTGTCGGCGCTGATGAGTTGTTGATGAAATCGAACTGCTCGCCAACACATGCCTCACGGTCACTATCAAAATCAGCGACCGGATAAGGGAACACTGAAACGGAGTCCACATAACTTGCTTCACAACCATTTTCCGTAACAGAAAGTAAAATGGGATAGCGACCAAGGCCGGAATAAGAAGCCTGCACGACCTGACCAGTTGCACTGCTTGGCGCAGCAGTGGCTCCAAGTTCCCAACTTACAACTGCAGCCGATGTAAAATTACCCAGCGCCAATAATTCCAACTGCTCACCTGCGCATTGTACCGTAGGAGTGGCGAAAGTCGGTTCCAATGGCAGATGTGCCTCGAATACTGAAGTACTTGTATCCGCACATGGCCATCCGGGATTCGCTACCAAGGTTATGGTATATGTACCAGGAGTAGCGTATGTCCATGTTGGATCCAATTCATCGGAAACATCCAATGTGGTAGAGGGATCGCCGAAATCCCACTCCCAGAAGCTTCCATTCACACTCACGTTCTCGAAATCGAGTGTTAGCCCGCTACAGAAATCATCCTGCTCCTGAACTGCTGAGAAAATATCCATGTCGCAGAGCACTACGACGAATTTGAAATCGCGCCGTGTTTCGCTCAGCACAACACCATTCCGAAGTTCCTGTACCATAACACCGACCGCGAATTCACCTTGCACGGTCGGATGGATCGTTAGTTCACCGGTCAACGCATCGATGGCCAACGGCGGCGCACCATCAATAGGGAATGCAGCTGAATAACCGGCAGACCATGTTACCGTTTGGTATGGCGGTGGGAAAGGCGCGGGTTGTGGGTCTATCGCATCTCCTCCCTGATAAGGTGATACGAGCGAGTACACCAATACATCGCCATCAGGATCCGAGGCAGAATGATCGAAGACCATATCCTCACCAATACACAACGCAACGGGTGGGTAATCACTGAAATGCGCCGAACTGTTAACGGCATTCGCAATTCCCGGAATATGCACAGTGGTCGTAATGCCCTGGGAATTGGGGTCGCTCAAGTTCTGCACACTCGGACTGCGGCAGCAACGCGTATAACTTACGTCATAGCCACCCGCAGAAGGTGGCAAATTGAATACGGCCACGTAGCGAGCTGTAGCAATGCAAACGTTCGGTGGAACAGCCAAACAAGGGTTATTGAGCTCTACAGGAATGATATCCTCACCCGAGTATGCAACGATCATTTCGGTCACCCATCCACCGTTCGCATCAAATACCCCGATCGTTACTTGCGCATCGAACCCGGTGCCATTGGTATTTGCTGGTCCGCAATCGCGGTACATATCCAACGTTACCTGATAGGTATTGCCGCCCAGATGATCATAGAACATCTCACCACCAACGATGTGTGTGGAATATCCGATCACAGCCAAAAGGCCAGTGAGAAATGTGAGGGTTATGCGCCTAACCATGATCAACACACTGTAGACAGCTTTTATACACTCCGCGTTGCCCACGATCGATCATTCGGGAACCTGACGGAGGAATAAATTTAGGTGTTGCCGAACGAAACTCCAATTCCTTTCTGCTTTAGGAGCTTGGAATTACTTTATCGAACTCTGCGGACCACTCTTCTTCCGAAATCGGTGCATAGATGAAATTATCGTGCAACATATCCTGTATTCGCACCATTTCCGGATACGCTTT
>JAGNUG010000146.1 GCA_017987115.1 Flavobacteriales bacterium
CACAACTGCCACAATCATTCAGGCAGGAAGTCGTTGGCCGCGTTGGTCCTGGCGGCGGTGGATTGGAATTGCTCGTGGTTGAAGTTTGTCTTTGGGTATTGATCATCGCTGGTTGTATCCTGTTGGTGCAGGGTACGCGACGTATACCGGTCCAGTTCGCGAAGCGTGTACAAGGCAACAAACAATATGGTGGCGTGCGCAACTATATTCCATTGAAAGTGAATGCGGCCGGTGTAATGCCGATCATCTTCGCGCAAGCGATCGTTCTGATCCCCATGTATGTTGCCCAGGCGTTCGAAGAACCACCAGCATGGTTGATCGGTATGGCGAACAGTCAAGGTTGGGGCTACAACTTCACGTTGTTCCTTATGGTTGTCCTGTTCACTTACTTCTATACAGCGATCACTGTTAATCCGAATCAGTTGGCGGATGACATGAAGCGTAATGGTGGATTCATTCCAGGAATAAAACCTGGAAAGCAGACCGCTGGTCATATCGACGAACTATTGTCACGCATCACATTGCCTGGAGCTATTTTCTTAGGTCTTGTTGCTATCCTTCCCGCGTTTGCGGTGATGTTCGGGATCAAGCAGGGTTTTGCACAATTTTTCGGCGGTACGTCATTGTTGATCATGGTGGGCGTGTTATTGGACACGTTGCAGCAGATCGAAAGTCATTTGTTGATGCGACATTACGACGGACTGATGAAGTCCGGTCGCATCAAAGGAAGAAGTGGAGGAGCGGCATTCGGCATGGCCGGATAGGAACATGGGTAAGACCGTGAACCATCTGAGTGATGAGGAGATCGCATTGGTGAAGGAGAGTTCTTTGCTTGTTGGAAGGACCTTGGCAGAAGTTGCCAAAAGGATCGCACCCGGTGTTACTACCGGTGAATTGGACCGCCTTGCGGAAGAGTTCATCCGTGACAACGGAGCGATACCCGGTTTCAAAGGCCTGTACGGCTGCCCAAGCACGTTGTTGACCAGCGTGAATGAGCAAGTTGTTCACGGTCTACCTGGTGATATTCCACTTGAAGAAGGGGATATAGCCAGTGTGGATTGTGGAGTGTTGATGAATGAATTCTACGGTGATAGCGCCTATACGTTCTGTGTAGGTGAAGTTGCACCGGATACATTGAAGCTCTTACGGGTTACACAGGAGTGTCTGGAACGTGGAATTGCGGAAGCGATAGCGAACAACCGCATCGGTGATGTAGGGTACGCGATCCAGCATCATGCCGAATCGCACAAGTACGGTGTAGTGCGTGAGTTGGTGGGCCACGGTGTGGGCCGCAAATTGCACGAACCACCTGAAGTACCTAACTACGGAAGACGTGGGCACGGTGTGAAAATGAATGCAGGCATGGTGCTTGCCATTGAACCCATGATAAACATGGGCGTGAAAGAAGTGAAACAGTTAGCCGACGGGTGGACCGTAGTAACACGCGACGGAAAACCAAGCGCGCATTTCGAACACACCATCGCAGTAAGGCAAGGTAAAGCAGAGGTCCTATCAACATTCAGTTACATCGAAGATGTGCTGAAAGCAAAAGGAACACTGGTGAATTGAACGCTATAGTATCGTCGACCCAAAAGGTGGACAGAACAGCAAAAGAGAAAGGAAAAAAGAAAGTATGAGTAAAACAGGGACCATAGAGCAGGATGGCGTCATCAAAGAGGCGCTGAGCAATGCTATGTTCCGTGTTGAGCTGGAGAATGGTCACGTGATCGTCGCCCACATCTCTGGAAAAATGCGGATGCACTACATCCGAATTCTACCAGGTGATAAAGTAAAAGTGGAGATGAGCCCGTACGACCTGAGCAAAGGCCGCATCACCTTTCGTTACAAGAGTTAAAGAACAAGGAAACCATGAAGGTCAGGGCATCCCTAAAACCACGCTCCGCGGACTGCAAGATCGTCCGTCGTAAAGGGCGTTTGTACATCATCAACAAGAAGAACCCGAAGTTCAAGCAACGTCAGGGCTGATAACTAGATAGACATGGCACGTATAGCAGGTATAGACCTACCCAAGACCAAAAGGGGCTGCATTGGCCTCACGTACATCTACGGCATCGGCCGCAGCAAAGCCCTTTCCATTCTGGAGAAGGCCGAGGTGGATCCCGATACCAAGGTGGACGACTGGACCGATGATGAACAATCCCGGATCCGTACGGTCATCAACGAAAGCATTAAAGTTGAAGGAGCTCTTCGTAGTGAAGTGCAGCTCAGCATTAAGCGCTTGATGGACATCGGTAGTTACCGTGGTCAACGTCACCGTGCTGGTTTACCGGTTCGTGGACAACGTACACGTACCAACAGCCGTACCCGTAAAGGCAAACGTAAAACAGTGGCGAACAAGAAAAAGGCAACGAAATAACGTAGTGGCGGACGATCGTCCGCCAGCTAACGTTGTTACGATGCGGAATACAACAACACCGTTCCCTCAACAAGAAACACATGGCAAAGCAAGAGCAAAAGGCCGGCGGCAAGAAGAAGAAAAAGAACGTGGTAGTGGAGGCCTTTGGGCAAGCCCACATCCGTGCTACCTTCAACAATCTTATCATCTCGCTCACCAATAACAAGGGTGAGGTGATCAGCTGGTCATCCGCTGGTAAGCAAGGCTTCCGCGGAAGCAAGAAGAACACCCCATATGCTGGGCAAGTGAGTGCCGAAGAGGCCGCTCGCGAAGCGCATGATCTGGGTCTACGCAAAGTAAAAGTGTTCGTTAAGGGACCAGGAGGTGGTCGTGAAAGTGCCATCCGTGCATTGCATAATAGCGGAGTAGAGGTAACTGAGATCATTGACCAGACACCAATGCCACACAACGGCTGCCGTCCACCAAAGAAGCGCCGCGTATAAAACATTAACCGTAGGAGCGGGACTGTTTCCCGATCCGTTGTTGGTGTTCCATAAAAAGGGGAACACCCAAAAACCAAAGAAGAATGGCACGTTACACAGGACCAAAGACACGGATCGCCCGTAAATTCGGAGAAGCGATCTTCGGACCGGACAAATGGATGGAGCGCAAGCCCCACAGCCCCGGCCAACACGGACCAAATGCTCGCCGCCGCAAGAAGGAGAGTGAATACTCCACACAGCTGCAAGCGAAGCAAAAGGCGAAATACACCTACGGCATCCTCGAGCGTCAGTTCGAGAAAATGTACTACATCGCTGCAAGTAAGCGCGGTATTACCGGTGAAGTCCTTTTACAGTTGTGCGAGTCACGCTTGGATAACACGGTATTCCGTTTAGGCATTGCACCAACACGTCGTGCCGCTCGTCAATTGGTCGGTCACGGCCACATCACGGTGGATGGTAGCATGGTGAACATCCCAAGCTACACATTGCGCCCTGGACAGACCGTAGCAGTGCGCGAGAAAAGCCGTGCATTGGAAGCGATCACCAATAGTATTTCGGTAAGCAACAACAAATTCGATTGGTTGGAGTGGAACCCGAGCAACATGACAGGCAAATTCATCAACATGCCTGAACGCGCGCAGATCCCGGAGAACATCCGTGAGCAACTGATCGTGGAATTGTACAGTAAGTAATTGATGAACCTATACTGTTCCTGGTAAGCAGGGGAACGGTGATCGGGTGAACGGACAAGGACTGCCAATAGACACATAAAACAACGCAACAGCACATGCCCATTCTCGAATTCCAGCGGCCAGACAAGGTAACGATGATCGAATCCGACGATAAGCGCGGATCCTTCGAGTTCCGTCCTCTTGAGCCGGGCTACGGGATCACCATCGGTAATGCCCTTCGCCGTATTCTTCTCTCCAGCTTGGAGGGACATGCGATCACCAGTGTACGCATTGGTGGCGTGGACCACGAGTTCAGCACAATCAAAGGAGTGATCGAGGACATGACCGAGATCGTTCTTAACCTGAAGCAGATCCGCTTCCGCCGCCAGTTGGACGATGTGAGCACGGAAAAAGTATCCTTCACTGTTAGCGGTAAGGATGGTTTCACGGGTGCCGATATCGGTAAGCATACCACAGGTTTCCAGGTATTGAACCCGGAGCACGTTATCTGCAATATGGACAGTAACGTAAAGTTACAGGTAGAGATCACTATTGGAAAAGGACGTGGTTACGTTCCTGCAGATGAGAACAAAGTGGAAGGTGCCCCTATTGGTACCATCTATATCGACTCCATCTACACACCGATCAAGAACGTTAAGTACAACGTTGAGAACACGCGTGTTGAAGAGAAGACCGACTATGAGAAGCTCACCATTGAGTTGATCACGGACGGAAGCATCTCTCCAAAGGACGCGTTGCAGGAAGCTGCGAAGATCCTGATCCACCACTTCATGTTGTTCAGTGACGAGCGTATCACCCTTGATACGGAGATCCGGCCTTCATCCAGCAGCAATGCTGAAGAGTTCGACGAGACCAGCTTGCACATGCGTCAACTTCTGAAAACGAAGTTGGTCGACATGGACCTGAGCGTTCGCGCACTGAATTGCTTGAAAGCGGCGGATATCGATACCCTTGGTGACCTGGTTTCATTCAACAAGAACGATCTCTTGAAGTTCCGTAATTTCGGTAAGAAGAGCCTCACTGAGTTGGAGGATCTTGTAGAGAACAAAGGCCTGAGTTTCGGAATGAACGTGGCCAAATACAAATTGGACAAGGAGTAACGCAATGCGTCACGACGTAGGGGCGGATAATTATCCGCCGACGCACTTGACCAAACAACAGATACCACAATGAGACACGGAAATAAGAACAACGCACTAGGTCGTAAAAAGGCCCACCGCGATAGCCTGTTGAGCAATATGGCGATCAGCTTGATCGACCATAAGCGGATCGAGACCACCTTGGCTAAGGCAAAAGCATTACGCATCTTCGTAGAGCCTTTGATCACCAAGAGCAAGGACGATACCATGCACAGCCGTCGTACGGTGTTCAGCTACCTACAGAACAAGGAGGCCACTGCCACCTTGTTCCGAGATGTAGCGCCTAAGATCGCGGACCGTCCAGGAGGGTACACTCGTATCATCAAAATGGGGAACCGTTTAGGAGACGCCGCTGAAATGGCCATGATCGAATTGGTGGACTTCAACACGACCTACAGCAAGGAGAAAGCAGGTACAGCGGCTAAGAAGACCCGTCGTACACGTCGTACCAAAGCCGCATCGAAACCAGAAGCCGATGCAAAGCCAGAGACCGATGCAAAAGCAGAAGGTGGCGAAGAGGCAAAAGGCGAGTAAAACAAACATTCAACGAAATAGGAACGGGGCACTTAGGTGCCCCGTTCTTTGTTTGTACAGTTCCGGGATCCGCTTCTCAGATCGGAAAGTAAAATGATACGTTAAACACGAAGCGCACTCAATCGAATGTACGGTGTCGAGGTCGACTTTTCAACACCTGTGGATGATCTCTTCATTCGACTAATGGCAGAGCAGGTATCTTTGCAGCATCAAAGCTGACGTATATCGCGTATGCTCGTAAGCCAACGTCCCGAAGCCCTTCTGTTACTTGCTGATGGTACAGTGTTTCGCGGTCGTTCCATTGGAGCTTCTGGTAGTGCTACTGGCGAGATCTGTTTCAACACCGGGATGACCGGGTATCAAGAGATCTTTACTGATCCTAGTTACACGGGCCAGATCATGACCTTGGCCACACCGCATGTCGGTAACTATGGCGTAAAGGAAGGCGAAGAAGAAAGCAGGTCGCTCACCATCGCTGGTCTTGTGGTGAAGAAATTCAGTGAAGTGGTGAGTCGTCCTGGAGCTACTGGTTCTTTGGATGATCAGCTCAAAGCGCAGAACGTAGTTGGTATCAGTGATGTTGACACGCGCAAATTGGTCCGCCACATCCGCGATCATGGTGCGCAGAACGCCATTATTTCAACTGAATTGGATGTCGCTGTTTTGAAGCAAAAATTGGCTGCGGCGCCTGAAATGGCTGGTCTGGAATTGAGCAGCCGCGTTACTGCTGCGCAGGCATATGAGGTCGGGTCAAAGAACGCGAGTTTCAAAGTTGCCTTGTTGGACTTTGGCGTGAAACGAAACATAGAGCGCTGCCTTGTGGAACGCGATTGCCTAGTAAAAGTGTTTCCGATGACCACACCGCTTTCCGATATGCTCGCATGGGAACCGAACGGATTCATGTTGAGCAATGGACCCGGTGATCCCGGCGCAATGCCCAAGAGTGTGGCGCTGGTAAAAGCAATTGTGGATGCAGGACTTCCGGTCTTCGGGATCTGTTTGGGTCATCAACTATTAGCAGAGGCACATGGCATGCCCACCCTGAAGATGCACAATGGCCATAGGGGCATCAATCATCCTGTTAAGGACCTCACAACTGGGCGGGATGAAGTCACCTCCCAGAATCATGGATTCGTTGTGGATCGTGATGCCGCGGAAAAGAACAAGGTGGTGGAGATCACCCACGTGCACCTTAATGATAACAGTTTAGCGGGATTCAGATTGAAAGGCAAACCGGTCTTTTGCGTGCAATACCATCCCGAAGCCGGTCCAGGCCCAATGGATGGCCGTTACCTCTTTGATCGGTTCGTTGCGAACATGCACGCCCATTTCACCGTAGAAGGTGCACTTATCAAGAATAATTGAACTGGAATTATGAGTCTGATCGCCAAGATCCAAGCCCGTGAGATCCTCGATTCACGTGGCAATCCTACCATTGAAGTTGATGTCTACACCGATTCAGGTCACATGGGTCGTGCGGCCGTTCCAAGTGGGGCCAGCACTGGTGCACATGAAGCTGCGGAATTGCGTGATGGAGATAAGAAAAGGTACTTAGGAAAAGGTGTTCTCAAGGCCGTACAGAACGTTAACAGCACGCTGAACTCCGAATTGAACGGTGCGCTGGTCACGGAGCAAGCAATGATCGATCGCGCGTTGATCGCATTGGATGGATCGCCGAACAAAGCGAACTTGGGAGCAAATGCAATTCTCGGCGTAAGCCTTGCGGTTGCAAAAGCCGCAGCAAGTGAATCGAATATTCCGCTTTACCGTTATGTTGGCGGCGTAAATGCATGCACATTGCCGGTTCCGTTGATGAACATATTGAACGGTGGTGCGCACGCTGACAACAAAGTGGATGTGCAGGAATTCATGATCATGCCCGTTGGTGCAAAGACCTTCGGTGAAGGATTACGGATGGGTGCGGAGGTATTCCACAATTTGAAAGCCGTTCTGAAATCGAAGAACCTGAGCACCAATGTTGGTGATGAAGGTGGCTTTGCTCCTGATCTTGCAAGCAATGAGGACGCCCTGAAGTTGGTTATGCAGGCTATTGAGAAGGCCGGCTACAAACCCGGCGAGGACATTTTATTGGCATTGGATTGCGCCAGCACCGAATTCTATGACTCGAAAAAGGAGCGT
>JAGNUG010000042.1 GCA_017987115.1 Flavobacteriales bacterium
CAACGAACGGAGGATCGGATTGGTTGCATCTCACCAACGGATTACCAAACTATCCCGTTTCCCGTATCGGGCTGGCAATTGCGCTATCTGAGCCAAACACACTTTATGCAATTGTGACTGATTCCACATATGGTGTAGAAGGGATCTACAAGACCCTTGATGCTGGTATGGCATGGACAAGTTTGGATGTTTCAGAGGTCGACGATCTGCATAGCACATTCGGTTGGTACTTCGGAAAGATCCATGTCAATCCATTGGATCCTGAGCGGGTCTATATTTTAGGAGTGGATAGCTACACATCCGTGGATGGAGGAACTACGTGGAATATGTTCACGCCGCCTTGGTATACCTACGAAGTCCATGCGGATAAGCACGATATGCAGTTCACCTCTGGCAATGCGATCCTGTTATGTACGGATGGTGGAATTTATCGAACCTATGACGAAGGAGGTACGTGGGAGGACATTGAGAATATCCCCGTGAATCAGGTTTACCACGCGGCCGAGAATCCCCATAGCCCGGAGGAGTATTGGTGTGGTGTGCAGGACAACGGCACCTCCAGAGGAAACGCCTCGACCATCAATAGCTGGGAACGCATGGCCGGTGGCGATGGTTTCCTGCCCAAGTTTGATCCCGTCGATCCGTTGCTGAGCTATGTGGAAATACAATATGGCTATGTGCTGTATTCGGACAATGGTGGATCTGACTATTTCGATTGTACAACGGGTATTGATGAGAACGATCGCGTGAATTGGGACATGCCTTATACGATCGATCCCTTCGATCGGAGCATTTTGTATTGTGGAACTGAACGGATGTACAAGATGGAAGGTGCGCCCTACGGCGTTTGGGAACCGATAAGCAATGACCTCTCGGACGGAGGATCGGGGAGGGTGCACACGATCACGACACTGAGCCCATCCGCGGTGAGTGCCAACAACATTTACGCCGGTACGGGTGATGCGAATGTTTGGGCATCAACCAATGGTGGAACGAGCTGGAACAATGTGACCGGGACTTTACCGGAGCGCTATGTAACTGCTGTGGTTGCATCTCCAAATTTGCCGAACACCGTCTATGTCACACATTCAGGTTATCGCGAAGGCGAGAATATTCCGCACGTGCATCGTTCCGATAATAATGGGACCGGTTGGGTGAATATCTCCGGTGATCTCCCTCAAGTTGCAGTGAACGATATTCTTGTACGGAACGGGAACGAGGACTTGATCTTCGCGTCCACCGATGTCGGCGTGTACTATACGGTGAATGGTGGCCTTCAATGGAATCGATTAGGTGATAATATGCCGTTAATGCCAGTGTTCGACATCGAGTTCAATACATCGGGTACGAAGGTCATAGCCAGCACGTTTGCACGTTCGGTACAGACCTGCGATATCTCGAGCCTTTTAACGGTGGCCACAAATGACATGGATCCACTTACCACAGCGATCGTGGTTTATCCGAATCCTGTGAGCGATCTTCTGAATATTGAAATGTCCAAGAAAGCTTTAGTTCAGGTCGAGGTCCACGATATCAATGGAGCACTAGTATGGAATGGAGTACCGGGAGAAGTTTCGTCGTTCACGATCCCGGTCAAGGACCTGGCAGTGGGTACCTATTCAGTTGCGATACGATCCGGTAACGAGCGTTCAAATCACCGATTCGTGAAACTGGATCGCTAGGCCGAGTAATCAACAATTGTCCTAGGTCCGGATGTAAGCTCCATTCACCATTCACCTTTCGCCGATCACCGATCAGCGCAGCCACTTGCGTTCCATAATGAACGTACCGAAAGGCAGGATCGAAGCAAGGCCAAGACCAACGATCCGCTCCAGGTTCCATTTCAATTTGGTGAACAGCGGCAAGGCGAGCACCCAATAGGTGATGAAGAGAACGCCATGCGCCCAACCCACGTATTTCACGAACAAAGGCATATCCCAAATGTATTTCAGTGGCATCGCGATCCCCAATAGGATCAAGTAGCTCCATCCTTCAACAATTGCCACTGCGCGGAACCTGCTTATTACTGGGTTGTCCTTCATGCGGCCGAAGATATCATCTTCCGTAGTGAGGTCGAACTCCTTCGGATCCTTGGGCAACGCCCTTTTCTTATCAACGAACGAAGTAGTTACCGAAAAGCTTGGAAGATCACTTCGCATTAACGCGTATTGCGACACGGCGATTCTGCGAACGACCTTCTTCCGTGTTGTTCCCGGCAACCGGATATTGATCCCCGTAGCCTTCCGATCCAATGCGCGTGGATCGAATGCCCAATTTGAGCAATGCGTTACGCACAGCATCTGCTCGTTCCTGTGAGATCTTCTGATTCTCGGCCGAGCTACCCTTGCTATCCGTGTAGCCACCGATCTTCAATTCAACATTCGGGAACGCCTTCATGATCGCGGCTATGTTGTTCAATTGGTCCATGCTTTGATCCATATCGAGCGCTGTGCTTTCTTCCTGGAATACGATATGGTCACAATTGAACCAAGTGGTCGTATCCACCACCTTATTGCTGGAAATGAATTGAAAGAGGTTACGCTCAATACCAGCACTATCACCGATCAGTTCATAGCCGTTATCCAGTTTAAGGTACCAGCCCGGTACATTTTTTTGTACGGCTTTGAAGGCGTTTGTTGTAGCAGTGTCAGTAGTGTCGAATTTCAAAACCGGGCTTTCAATTTGAACTGTTTCAACTGGTGGTTCATCGTAGCGATCCCAGATCCAGATCGCGACAATGCCCATCGCGATAAGACCTATGATCAGAGCGGTCTTGTTACTTCGTACTGGTGCATCGGTCGGGCCCAGGTTACCATCCAACCCTAACAGTCCGATCATACCTGGAGGTAATGCGTCGATGATGCCGCTTTTTTCATCACTCAGGAATCTGATGAAAGGCCCAGCCTCAAGTCCATTCCTTGTGATCGATCTGCTCAAGTGGCCTACGACCAGCTGCGCTGAGATATTCATCATCGGGCCAGTGGAACGGGTCCGCAATCCATTTTGGCCGCTGAAAGCACTTAAGATGTCGGATGACCTATCGCCGAAAAGCCTTTTCAAGAAAGTGCCAACGAGATCATTACTACCGGCGGTGCGCATGAAACTGCCGCTGCTGATACTGTTACCCAGATTGTCCAACAACGACCTGCTTTTAGGATCTGTGACCAGGTCGAAAAGGTTGTTGAAAGCGCTATCATTACTGCTCTTGCCGATCATTGCGGCCAATAGCGTGGGGAGCATGCCGTTCAGCGCCTTGGTGATCCCCATTTCGCTTTCCCCGAGATTGCCAGCTATGCCTTGCACCATGGCTGGCGTAACGTCGCTCATGATGCCCTTTACTAGCTCGCTCATGGAATTGGGATTGCTTTGGACCTTGTAAAATTGCACAAATACCCGTCACAACGGCATAATAATTTCATTGCCCGATTAGGCGTTCATAAAGTGTAAAGATCCGAGCCGGATCAGCCTTTTACGTGAACACGTACCGCAGCGAACTGACGCTGTTCCAGGCTATAGCAATATCCCTTGGAAATAATATGGAATTTCATTCCTTCCACGCTGAAGGGCATTCCTTCTTCCACATCGGCCAGGTCACTATAGGTTATGTCATGTCCGTCGAAGATCATGACCTGCCCACTTCCAATGGTCTCCAGCATATTACCCTCCGTGATCACCACACCGGTATCCTCGCCAAGACCAATGCCAATTGCATTCGGGTTACCTGCAATGGCCTGTGTAAGTCTACTGAATCGTCCACGTTCCACGAAGTGACTATCGATTATCACATCATGGATCAACGAAGCCCCAGTGGTCATTTTTACGCCACCCTTGATCAAACCCATTGAGCTATGTCCTTGGTAGATCATCGTACTGCTCATACACATCGCCCCTGCGCTGGTGCCCGCTACAACGAATCCTATCTCGTTAATATACCGGCGTTTCATCAATTCCAGAAATGCAGTTCCTCCGAAGATCGTGGTCAGGCGCAATTGGTTACCGCCGCTCATCATGACCGCGCTACATCGCGCTAGGCGCTTCACGACATCCGGTTTCACATACGAACGATCCCTGATCCCCAACACGTCCACATCGGTAACACCAAGTTTCTTGAATGCTTCCACATAATTCTCCGCTACCTCTTCGGGGATCGTACTCGCGGCTGTTATCAGCGCGATCCTGGCACTGGACCCACCGGCTTCATCAACTACGCGCCGCAGGATACTGTCCTCTATGAAAGCGTGAAGTGTTTTGTGGCCAGGAGCGTCAGCGTTTCCTTTATCCTCAGCGCCGCCTATTGCGATCAACTTTCCTTTGGGTGCCATATTCATGTTGAGATCCCCCGCCCCCTAATGCCGAAATGCTCGACAATTGATGAATGATAAGCCTTACAACAACTTGATCCTGACGGTCATTGGAAGGAGTGATCGAACTATCAGTCACTCCAACGCCTTGGACGGGGCTAAAATAGATGGTTATGATCTACGGGTGAAGTGAATGTGAAGTTTTGATGAACACCGAACTGTCACCTATCTTCCGCCGTTGTGGGAGGAAAGGTGCTTGTATTTACCACTGAATACTTCTTCTTACCCGCATTGAAGATCATTAAATTTACGCTATAACCCGTTATACATGCGCATTCTGGAATTAAAGGCCATGCGAGGCCCGAACCACTGGTCCGTACGCCGTCACAACCTTATTATCATGCGTCTTGATATTGAGGATCTGGAACAACGGCCAACGGATAAGATACCGGGATTCTATGAGCGGATGAAGGAAATGCTGCCCTCTTTGTATTCGCACCGCTGTAGCGAAGAACACGAAGGCGGTTTCTTTGAACGGGTCGTCCGCGGTACGTGGATGGGGCATGTGATCGAGCACATCGCGCTGGAGATACAGACCTTGGCAGATATGGATACCGGTTTCGGTCGCACTAGAAGCACAGGCCAGGATGGTGTCTATAATGTCGTATTCAGTTATGTGGAAGAGCCGGTGGGTCTCTATGCCGCGAAAGCGTCTGTTCGCATTGCCGAAGCATTGATAAGTGGTGAGAAATATGATCTGGCCGAGGATATTCAGAAAATGCGGGAACTACGGGAAGATTCCCGCTTGGGACCCAGCACCGGAAGCATTGTTCAAGAAGCCGTTAATCGCGGTATCCCATACATCCGTTTGAATGGCCAAAGCCTTGTGCAATTAGGGCATGGTGTACACCAAAAGCGCATTCGGGCTACCATCACTAGCCGTACAAGCAATATTGGTGTGGAAATAGCGTGCGACAAGGAAGAGACGAAGCAATTATTGGAGAGTTATGAGATCCCGGTACCCAAGGGTCGGGTAGTACGCACGGAGGAAGGGTTGAAGGATGCTATTGAAGTTGTTGGCTACCCATGCGTTATCAAGCCAATTGGTGGGAACCATGGTCGCGGCGCTACGATCGGCATCAAGAATTGGGAAGATGCTCTTGCGGGCCTGGAAAAGGCCAAAGAGATCAGCCGGAGTGTTATTGTGGAGCGTTATATCACCGGGTTGGACCATCGCTTACTGGTGATCGATCACAAATTCGTTGCAGCAGCGAAACGCACGCCGGCTTGTGTTGTAGGCGATGGCAAGAGCACCATCGAAGAACTTATTGCCGTGGTGAATAAAGATCCCCGACGGGGTTATGGCCATGAAAAGGTCCTGACCAGAATTGACATTGATGATCACACGGAGAAGATCCTCGCTCGTGATGGTATGTCACGCAGTTCGGTGCCGAAGAAAGACGAAGTGGTCTACTTAAAAGCAACTGCGAACCTGAGTACCGGTGGAACGGCAGATGATATTACCGAGATCGTGCATCCATACAACGTGTTCATGGCCGAGCGGATCAGTCGCATCATCGACCTGGATATTTGTGGCATCGACATTATGACCGATGACATTACGCAGCCGCTGACCGAAACAGGTGGAGCGGTGTTGGAAGTGAATGCTGCACCAGGCTTCCGCATGCACCTGGACCCGACGGGTGGTCTTGGGCGGAATGTTGCGGAACCCGTAGTGGATATGCTCTTTCCTCCCGGTACGCCAAGTCGGATACCCATCATTGCCTGCACCGGAACCAACGGTAAGACAACGACCACGCGGTTGATCGCGCACATTATGCGCAACAGTGGGTTCAAGGTGGGTATGACATGCAGCGATGGGGTGTATATCATGAATCGCTTGATGATGACAGGAGATTGTACAGGGCCTGTCAGCGCACAGTTCGTGCTGAAGGATCCGTTGGTGAACATGGCCGTTCTTGAAACTGCGCGTGGTGGGATGTTGCGCAGCGGTCTTGGGTTCGAGCATTGCGACGTGGGCATTTGCACCAACGTTGCTGCGGACCATCTAGGGATGAAGGATATCAATACCCTCGAGGAACTTGCTCATGTGAAGAGTATAGTACCTCGTAGCGTACGAAAGGACGGTTACGCCATATTGAATGCGGATGACGACCTGGTAATGGCGATGCGCAAACAATGTGAAAGCAAGATCGCGTTGTTCAGTCTGGATGAGAATAACCGTCTGATACGCCAGCATTGCAAGCTCGGTGGATTGGCTGCTATCTACGAGAACGGTTACATCACTATCAGCAAGGGTGAATGGAAACTTCGGATAGAAAAAGCCGTGAACGTGCCGCTCACTTACGGTGGTAAAGCGGTGTTCAATATCCAGAACGTACTACCGGCCGTATTGGCCGCATACGTGCAAGGTGTTAAGATCGAAGAACTACGTCAAGCACTTGCCACCTTCGTTCCATCACCGGCACAAACTCCAGGTCGTTTGAACATGTTCCAGTTCCGGAATTTCCAAGTGGTTGTGGATTATGCGCACAACCCGCATGGCTTCGAGGCGCTTGGAAAGTTCGTTGAAAAAGTAGCAGCCAGTCCGAAGATCGGTGTAATTGCAGGAGTGGGGGACCGGCGCGATGATGATACAATAAACCTTGGTCGATTAAGCGCGAATATGTTCGATGAGATCATCATCCGCCAGGACCGGAACCTCCGAGGCAAGAGCGATGATCAGATCATTGCACTGTTGGTAAAGGGCATCCACGAAGTCGATCCGAATAAGAAGTACACGATCATCAAGAAGGAGGATGAAGCCATACGCCATGCGATCGGAACGGCACCAAAAGGTGCGTTCTTGGTCTTATGCAGTGATGTAGTGCCGGATGCCTTGGCACTCGTATTAAAACTCAAGGAAGAGGACGAGAACGTGTTGTTCAACAAAGAAGATATCCCGAACCGGAACAAGGAGTTGGTTTAGTGGAGTTCGTAGAAATATTGGTATCCGGATGAGTCGGAGCTTGATCCTTTTTGATCAGGTTCCGACTCAACACGTTATACCCCTAGCAAGCAGGATCAATAGGATAGTACTAAGGAAGCGCATAGTATGCGGCCTATGAAGTTGGTCGGTTCCAGACCCAGGATCCCGAATACCACATTGCCAACGAAGGCACCGATCAATCCTATTATAACATTCATCAAAAGGCCATAACCTTTTCCTTTCATGATCTGTCCGGCCAACCATCCAGCAATGGCACCGATGATAGCACTGATCGATCTGCCCATTGTGCGAAAGGACCACATGATCAACTTTTTGAACAACAAAAAAGCCCCCACCGGTAGGTGGAGGCTTTGGATCTTGAATGGGTCTAAATTATTTCGCCACCACTTTCTTGGCCGCTTTCGGCTTTTCGGATTTGGCAACTTTGATCTTTTGTTCCTTGTTGTTCTCGTCCTTACCGGAAGATTGGCGCTTTTCGCTGATGCGTGCGCTCTTTCCACGAAGTTCACGTAAGTAGAAGATCCGGGCGCGGTTCACATCACCACGCTTGTTCACTTCGATCTTATCGATGAAGGGACTTGCAACCGGGAAGATACGCTCCACGCCGATGTTGTTACTGATCTTGCGAACGGTAAAAGTGGCAGTGCTTCCAGAACCTTTGCGCTGGAGAACTACACCTTGGTATTGTTGAATTCGTTCTTTGCTACCCTCTACGATCTTGTAGTGAACGGTAACGGTATCGCCTGCCTTGAAAGCGGCAAGTTCCTGCAGTGGGGCGTACTCTTTTTCGAGTTGTTTGATCCTATCCATTTGGTGTAATATTAGGGAGATGACCCAGCGCCCACGACAGGTTCGGGGGATTCGGTCTCCGGATTTGGGGCCGCAAACGTACGGAGATTTCAGCGATCTACAGCAGGGTCGTTGTCACCTTTTTCAGAAAGTAGGCCCGGACGACGTTGCCGAGTACGCTCCAGCGCCTGTTCATGGCGCCAAGCGTCAACTTTTGCCTGATGACCGCTCACCAATACATCTGGAATGGTCCATCCGTTGTAGTTGGCCGGTCTGGTATAGGTCGGCGGTGCTACTAAACCATCCTGGAAACTATCGCTCAAGGCCGATGTTTCATCGCCTAATACCCCTGGGATCAAGCGTATTATGGAGTCGCTCAGTACGGCAGCGGCCAACTCACCTCCGCTCAGTACATAATTGCCTATGGAGATCTCACGTGTGATCAAATGCTCCCGTACGCGCTCATCCACCCCCTTGTAATGCCCGCAAAGCATGATAAGGTTCCCCTTCAGACTCAATTGGTTAGTTATATCCTGGTCCAGCAGCTCCCCATCAGGGCTTAAGTAGATAACCTCGTCATACGGTCGTTCACTTTTCAATTGTTCAATTGCGCGATGGATCGGCTCCACGGACATGACCATACCGGCACCGCCACCAAATGGGGCATCATCCAGCCTGCGGTGTTTGTTCGTGCTCCAATCCCTGAGATCATGGATCTTTACTTCCACCAAACCTTTGGTCTGAGCACGTTGTAGTATGCTCTCCCCGAACCAACTGTCCAGCAACTTAGGTACTGCGGAAAGAATATCGATGCGCATGTATAGGGGCCTAACGGGGTGCAAAGTTCAGGTTTTGGAAGGGATCACGTCTTTTTTCCGAAAGGATCCTATCTTCGGCATGTTCATTGCCTCTATCGTGCAACGAAATAATTAAATCGATGAAAAAGCTCCTGATCCTCGCACCGTTTGCGTTGTTCCACCTGATTGCACAAGCGCAGAAACACGTTTACGAAGACCTGCTTGTGATGTTCGTGGACGAGAAATATGAGAAAGTTCTGGATAAAGCTGAAGGGTATACCCTAAGCGATGCCACCAAGAAGGACGCACTTCCATACTTATATATGAGCATGAGCTACTTCGAGATGACCAAGGATGAAAAATACCAAACAGATTACCCGAAGGCATCCAAAGACGCATTGAAGTACGCAGAGAAATACCGTAAGAAGGACAAAGAGAACGAATTCTTCAGCAATTACGAGGATTATTGGGCAGATCTGAATACCAAGGCAGCTGAGGAAGGGGAGAATTGGTTGGATGATCCGAAGGGTCTTAGTAAGGCAAAGAGCATTTTCGATGCGATGACAGGCTACTACCCGGAGAATCCTGGACCGTGGCTGCTATTGGCGATCACACAATATCAAACCAATTTGGCCAAGGAAGGTGATTTAAGTGTTAAGGCGTTCGATAAAGCGATCGCTGATGCCGGAGACATCAACACATTGCCACCCGACCAAAAGAAGTTGTTGAAGAATGCGATCATCCGCTATGCCGATTTCCAGGACTCCAAAGGGATGAAGAGCGAGGCCAAGAAATATGTGGAAATGGGAAAAGACTACTTCATGGATTCGCCCGATTTCAAAGGCTTGTATGATTCCATGTTCTGATCTGTCTTTTTGATGACCGCCTTGGGTCTGATCATTATGACCAGAACGGGCATCAACAAGAGTTCGGTGACCAACGCGAAAGCGAGCGTAAGCGTCACCAGTAATCCCATGTCGTAGATACTACCGAAGCTGGAAAGCATCAAGGTAACGAACCCGGACAGCAGCATCAATCCTGTAACCGTGACCGCTTTCCCGGTTGTGAGGTAGGTGCGTTTCAGGGCGTAGATCGGTGATTTTCCGGTGCGCAATTGTTGTCTCAATTTAGCGAGCATGTGGATCGTATCATCCTCTGCGATACCGAATGCGATAGAGAAAATGATCGCCGTGCTGACCTTCAGATCGATGTGGAAATAGCCGATCACACCTGCAACGAACAGCAATGGGATCAAGTTCGGTATCAGCGCCACAAGCACCATCCGAGGATCTCGGAAGAACCACAACATGATCAACGACGTGATCACGATCGCAAGACCCATTCCGCCTAGTAGTTGGGTACTTAAAGTTTCATTGCTCCGGTCGATCAGATAGGCCATACCCGTGAGGTGGAATTGAACGATCTTCGGATCGATCTCTTCTTCCAGGAACCTCTCGAACTCGACATTGCGTTCCTTGTTCACTGCACTGCCATCATCGAGCATCCGACCGCTCAACCGAGCTGTTCTTCCATCTGCTGATATGATCGATCCGAGGTAGGCTCCGCTCAACATTTTTGCTCTTCCTGCCATACGGGTCGTTTCGGAACTGTCCGGTATGTGATAGTAATCCCGCTGCCCTCCATTGAATGCTTTGTTCAATGATCGCATTACCGTTACCGGAGAAAGCACACCCTTAGCGCCATACAGATCAATGGCTTTTCGCTCCACTTTTTCTATTTCTCCAAGTACGCGGTGATCCCAGATCCCTTTGGTCGTATCCTTTACGGTGATCTCCAATTCGAATGGTCGCACTCCTCCGAATTGGCGATCAAAGAACCGCACGCCTAGCCGTTCCTTTTCTTCTTCGGGCCATGCATCGAGCAGGAACGTGTTCACACGGATCTTCGACATGCCATGGATGCCTGCAACTATGATCAAAGAGAAACCGATCAGTATCAATTTTCTGTTGCGAATGGTCCATTGGAATAGCCTTGGCAGCCTCTTATCCCACGGTGATGGCTTTTCACTGACCGGTAATAGTTTCCCAGGGCCGATGAAGATCAGGATCGCAGGCAATAGGGTGAACGCGATCAAGAAGGTGAGCATGACGCCGATCGCGGTGAACCATCCGAATTCCTGTAGCGGTTGGATATTGGCTGCGCCCAACGTAGCAAACCCCACGGCTGCGGTCAAAGCGGTCAGGAACGTGGGCAGCCCCACATGTTCATAGGTCCTCGCGACCGCTTCCCTGCGAGGCACCCCTGCTCTTAATTCATCCAAGTAATGTTCCAATATATGCACCACATCGCTCATGCCCACCACGAAGAGGATCGTCGGTAACAACATGGTAAGGATGCTGAGCGGTTGCCCCATCAAGGTCATTGCACCAACCTGCCAAAGGATAGCTAGACCAACTGTTCCGATCGGAACCAAAACGCCCCACAATGATCGGAAGCCCCACCAAAGAAAGATCGCCAAAAGGACGATCGCCGATGTCAGGAACAAGATCAACTCTTCCAACATCATACGTATGTAATGGAATTGTCCGTGTATCCTGCCAGCCAATTGTACGTCCTGTAATCCACTTGATCCTATTGCATGTTCCACATCCTTGAGCAACGCGTCACTTTTCAATTTTGATAGTCCCGTCTCTGCGTCGATCAACATCAATAGCGCCTTTCCGTCTTCGGAGAAAAATGTGCCGTGGATCCTAGGGTCCTGCGCGATCCGGGCCGAGTCAGCCGTTAACGTGCTGTCACTTTTGAACCTCAGATAGGGTGTCTGGAAAACACCGATGGGCGTGATGATCGGTTCGGTCAAACGAGTGGGAGAGGTCACCTTATTGATATTGTCCAAGCGCTCAAGAGCGGAGGTCAATGAATCCACTTTGGAAAGAAGGTCCACATTGTAGATCCCAGCTTCCCGCGGAATGCCGATCATCAGGAAGTCGTTATCGCCACCGAACTTTTCCCGGAAGGCATTATAACGCTCAAGTTCCGGGTCGTTGGTCGGAAAGAATTTCTCGAAATCGTAATCCAGCTTGGCGTTGCGCAAGGCAAAGACCATGATGACCGAGATCACAGCAAGCACCACCAATGCGATCCGTGCATTGCGAGGTGTCAGTATTGTGTGGATACGTTGGGTGCTTTCGTCCATCAACGATCAATGGTCGATGCAGGAGTGCAAAGGTCGGAAAGATCGATCGGTACGCGGCTAACTTTGTCGCCAATGTTCAGGTATTTTGTCCGTGCGACACTGCTCGCGCTTTTGTTTTCCGTTTCTGCTCAAGTGTTCGCAGGTAAACTGGAAAAGGCGTTCGAAGCTCTTGGGAGACACGATTATTTCCGTGCAAAGGAGCTTTTTTTCAAGCAGACCAAGAGGCATCCCGCTGGAGCGTGGTATGGCTTAAGTGTTATCACGGGGCGCAACGATAACCCGTTCTTTCAACTGGATTCATCCTTTGTTCATATAGAAAGGGCGGATGCCGCTTATACGCTTGCAAGCGATAAAGAACGAAGTGCGTTAGCTAAGGTGAAAGTTGATCATGGTGCTCTGATCGCTCAGCGTGAACATGTTTTTGGGCTTGCGTGGGAGAAAGCGCTGGGCCAGAACTCGATCGCTGGTTATGATAAGTTCATCACCACTTACAAGAAGAGTTCGCATGTACTTGAGGCGATCGCACTTCGCGATGAATTGGCCTTTGAGGAAGTGAAGGCGAATGGTTCATCTGTGGCATACAGGTCATTCCTGGAGAAGTATCCGAATGCTCGTCAATCCTATGAAGCAAGGAAGCGATTGGATGAAGCGGTCTATACGGAGGCTACGCGGATCGGCGATCTTACATCCTACTTGGCTTTCATCAAAGACCATCCTGAGAACCCTTATGTGCAACAGGCAGAAGATGAGGTCCTTCGCATAAGCACACCCACAGGGAGTGTAGCAGAGTACAGGAAGTTCATTATGACCTATCCGAAGAATAATCGCGTAGAAGATGCTTGGCGCAAGATCTACGCGATCAGCACGCGGGATCTCAGTGCCGCCAGCATAACGGCCTTCATAGAGGCCAATCCGGATTATCCATACCTGAATGAATTGGCTGAGGATTACAAGACCGCGAGTTTGAACCTGATCCCTTATCAACAGGGCGGTCTATGGGGATATATTGATGATGCTGGAGTTGTTCGGATCGAAGCACAATACGAGTTTGCTGAACCATTCAAAGGTGGCCAGGCGCTGGTCGGTCAGAATAAATTGGTGGGTACCATCAATCGGTCCGGAGCACAAGTGATTCCTATAGAATATGATGAAGTTTTGGACCCGGTTGAGAAGATGATGACCGTAGAGCGGGATGGGCGATCCGGAGCTGTTGACCTCTCTGGGAAATTGGTCGTGCCGCTCTTGTACAATGATGTAGGGGAGTTCTCCAAAGGATTGGCATTTGCATCCGTGGATGGGCTGTTCGGTTATATCAACATGCGTGGTGAAGAAGTGATCCCGTTCCGCTATGACAATGCTGGTACGTTCCGTAATGGTCTTGCGGTCGTCGGAATGGAAGGGAAGTTCGGAGTGATCGATGTTCAAGGGAACATGGTCGTCCCGTTCCAGTATGATTGGATCGAAGGTTTCATGGGTTCAACGTCGCGTGTACGTTTGGATGACCGGCAAGGACTGCTCGGCCCGTATGGTGATCTTATCCTGCTATTGGCCTATGACCAAATCGGTCCTTTTCGCGACGGTCTGGCATTGGTGGTCCAAGAGAAGAAGTGTGGTTATGCGGATATCACCGGAACACTTGTGATCCCGATCAAGTACGAGGCACCTGCTGGAGTAGCCAATTGGGGCGATTTCCATAATGGCTTGGCTAAAGTCCAGGAGAAAGGTAAACGGGGATTGATCAATACCAGCGGTAAGCCGATCATACCGATACAGTATTCCGACGCCGGCCAAGCTACCGGGGCGTTGATACCGTTCAAGAAAAAGACCAAATGGGGATTCGCGGATCGTACCGGAAAAGTAGTGATCAACGAAAAGTACGATCAAGCATGGGAGATGGTCGTAGGGCTAGCACGTGTGAAGAACGGATCTTATTTCGGAGCGATCGACAGCACGGGGCAACCTGTTATCGAATTGCAATACACGGATCTGTTGGACCCCAAGGACGGTTACCTCGTTGCACGTTCGGACAGTGGTACCGGACTGCTCGACATGCTAGGTGCAGTTAAGGTGCCATTAAATTTCGACGAAGTAGAACTGGTACAATCGCGAATTGCTCGTGTGGAACGAAATGAACGTTTCGCGTATTTCAGTATTAACGAGAAAAAGTTCATTTGGAAACAAGCCGGGTTCGACGAAGCAGAGAACTCAGCGGAGTAGGGTAACGTGCCCAATGATCCGTTCTGCATTCGCAGCAGGAGCATTTCCGACCCTGTAGTTGATCTTCCAAACGTAAACGCCATCCTGGGCGATCGTTGTTTTTACCGAACCATCCCAGCCTATTGTTGGGTCCGAAGTGGTGAAGATCAATTCTCCCCATCGATCGAAAATCTCCAATTTGTAATTCTCCACAGTGCCACTGACCACCGGAAGGAACACATCGTTGATGTCATCGTTGTTCGGTGTGAACGTATTCGGAACGTTCACATAGGTGTCGCAATCACCCACCATCACTTCGATCTGTTCTGTGCCGGAAGCGCATTGTCCAGTGAAGGTTACCGTATAGATCCCTGCCGCATCCACCGTTGTGTTAGATGTTGTGGATCCGTTGCTCCAGAGATAGTTTATTCCGTTGATCTCCGTTACGCTCAAGTTCATGTATTGGCCTGGGCAGATCACGGTTTCCGGACCGATCTCCAGCGACGTAATACTGTCATTGAAGCTGATATTGATCACATCCGTTGCTGTGCATCCTTCCAACGAAAAGGTGACGGAATAGGCACCTTCGGTAACCACATCGATCGCAGATAACGTTGAGCCGGTCGACCACAATACCTCCACATCACCAGGGTCAACGGAAAGCGGAACCATGAGCCCTTCGCACGAAATGATATCGGCACCGAGGTTCGGAGCAGGGAGATCAATGACGCTTACTTCAACCGTATCGCTCGCACTGCATCCGGCCATGACCACATTCACCCAATAGATACCTTCTCCGTTCACCGAGATCGCATCGGCATTGGCGCCAGTGCTCCAAGTATGTTGCGCATTCGCCTGCGTTGCATCAAGCACAATGGTCTCTCCCGGGCATAGCACCACGTCACCGCCAATACTGAACGTCGAGGTCATGAAAATACCCACGTCAATCGCATCCGAGACCATGCATCCGTTCAGCGTGACATCTACAGAATACGTCCCATCCGTATCGATCGTCAAAGTAGGCTGCGTACTACCCGTGCTCCATAAGTAGGTGGCACCTGCTTGTGCCACATCCAAAAGAAGCGATGTGCCTTCGCACAATGTTGAATCGGCGCCTAGCTCAACCACAGGTTCGTCAAGGATGGTGATATTGGCATTGTCCGTCACCGTGCATCCGTTCAGGGTAACTTCAACGGTCACGTTCACAGCATTTCCGGATGTGTAGGTAGCTCCGGTCGATCCGTCGTTCCACAGGTATGTAGCTCCGGCAGTTGTGGCATCGAAGGTGGTCGTCGTTCCCGGGCAAATGCTTGCGTCAGGTCCTATCTCAACAACAGGTAATGGATTGAATACAACGTTCACCGTATCATACAAAGCACATTGTCCAACGGTGGCAATTACGGAATAAGTACCACTCGCACTCACGGTGCGCAATGCATTTGTGGATGCATTGTCCCAGAGATAGGCAGCACCCGGTAAGGTAGCATCCAGCGTTGCTGATCCTCCATCGCATAGCTGAAGGTCCGGTCCTAGGTCCAGCGCATCGCCTTGTGCATACGTTACAACGATAGTATCACTCGCGGAGCAACCAACTAACGGTACGTGTTCAACCCAGTAGGTGCCGGGAGCCAATACGGTGAATGATGGTCCTACCTCCGCACTGTTCCAAGTGTTGGTCCCATTTGGTAATCCTAGGTCAAGTACCATCGAGGCTCCGGGGCACAGAACAGTGTCGGCACCGAGGTCAATGATCAATGTTCCGAATTCGATATATACGGTATCCACAGACGAGCAACTATTGAGCGTGACCTCCACTGCATAGGTACCGCTGGTTGCAACGAGCAAGGTCGGAGTAACTGCACCCGTGTTCCAAGAATAGGTTGCACCCGCTACTGTTGCATCTAGCAGAATAGAAGATTCGCCGTTGCATAGAAGTTGATCAGCACCTAGGTCAATGAGATCAGTTGCTAGTACCGTTACCACAACTGTATCAGTCGAATTACACGAACCTTGTATTGCTTGCACCCAGTAGGTTCCCGAAGTTGCTGCCGTGATCGATGGTGTAACAGCTCCGGTACTCCACAAATAAGTTGAACCGGCAGTGGTTGCATCGAGCAGTACGTCTTCGCCTTGGCACAACGAAACATCCGGGCCAAGATCAACAAGTGTGGCCGTGATCACGTTCACGACCACCGTATCGTACGCTGCACAATTACCGACGGTAACAATGACGCTGTAGGTCGCAGATGCATTCGCTGTAATGGTTGGTGTAACAGCGCCATTGCTCCAGAGATAAGTGGCACCTGGCCATGTGGCATCAAGCGTTGCTGTAGTTCCGTTGCAGAATGTCTGGTCAACTCCAAGGTCAACAACTGGTGCTGGTGCAACGGTCACTATCACTGTATCCGTCGTCGTGCAAATACCTTGGATCGCTTGCACCCAGTAGGTTCCAGAAGTTGCTGCCGTGATCGATGGTGTAACAGCTCCCGTACTCCACAAATAAGTTGAACCGGCAGTGGTTGCATCGAGCACTACATCTTCGCCTTGGCACAACGAAACATCCGGGCCAAGATCAACAAATGTGGCCGTGATCACGTTCACGACCACCGTATCGTACGCTGCACAATTACCGACGGTAACAATAACGCTGTAGGTCGCAGAAGCACTCGCCGTAATGGTCGGTGTAACAGCGCCATTGCTCCAGAGATAATTAGCGCCGGGCCATGTGGCATCAAGCGTTGCTGTAGTTCCGTTGCAGAAGGTCTGGTCAACTCCAAGGTCAACAACTGGTGCTGGTGCAACGGTCACTATCACTGTATCCGTAGTCGTGCAAATACCTTGAATTGCTTGCACCCAGTAGGTTCCAGAAGTTGCTGCCGTGATCGATGGTGTAACAGCTCCCGAACTCCACAAATAAGTTGCACCAACTGTGGTTGCATCGAGCACTACATCTTCGCCTTGGCACAACGAAACATCCGGGCCAAGATCAACAAGTGTGGCCGTTATCACGTTCACGACCACCGTATCGTACGCTGCACAATTACCGACGGTAACAATAACGCTGTAGGACGCTGATGCACTCGCTGTAATGGTTGGCGTAACAGCGCCATCGCTCCAGAGATAAGAAGCACCTGGCCATGTGGCATCAAGTGTTGCTGTAGTTCCGTTACAGAACGTCTGGTCAGTTCCAAGGTCAACAACAGGTGCTGGTGCAACAGAAACCAATATGGTATCACTTGCTGTGCACCCCCCCTGTGTTGTTTGCACCCAGTAAGTTCCAGCAATGCCTATTGTGATCGAATTGGTCAGTTCTCCTGTATTCCACAAGAATGAGGCACCTGGAGCTACTGCGTTAAGTGAAGTTGTGGAACCCTGACAGAATGAAACGTCCGGCCCGAGATCCACGATGGGCAATGGGGTTACGGATACGGTTACGGAATCTCGCGCCACGCAACCATTCAGTGTCGCATCCACCCAATAGAACCCCGCGGTGCCAACAGTGATCGAATTGGTCATTTCTCCAGTATTCCATAAAAATGTGGCACCTGGTAACAGTGCTGTTAGCGAAGTTGTGGATCCCTGGCACAACGACACGTCCGGGCCAAGATCTACTACAGGCAGCGGCGTTACGAATACGGTTATGGAATCACGGACCACGCAACCATTCAGCGTAGCATCAACCCAATAGATCCCAGCATCACCAACAGTGATCGAATTGGTAAGTTCTGCTGTACTCCAGCCGAATGTGGCACCCGGAACTAATGCAGAAAGAGAAGTTGTGGCACCTTGACAGATCGTGACATCCGGACCTAGATCCACAGTTTGCAACGCATAATGCGACAAGGTGAATGTATCGCTTGCCGTACAATTGTTTAGTGTCACATCAACTGAATAGGGGCCCGGAGTTGATGCGCTATAGGTCGGGGTCAATGCGCCATCCTGCCAGAGGTAAGTTGCACCAGGCACAGTAGCGTCCAAGAGCACATCGGCGCTGGGGCATATGGTTTGGTCCGGTCCAAGGTCAACGATCGGCAATGGGTTATAATTGACATTGATCATATCCGTAGTAGAACATCCATTAACGGTCACATCCACGCTATAAACACCAGCGGTGCTAACATTCAATGTCACATTCGTGGAATTATCCTGCCATTCATAAGTGGCGCTTGGCGTTGTCGCATCCAATTGAAGCGTCTGGCCAGCGCAGAGTGTTGTGTCCGGGCCGATATCAACCACAGGCAAAGGGCTATAGAAGACTTCGATGAGATCACTACCAAAGCAGTTATTCATCTGCACATTCACGCTGTAAATGCCCGGAGCGGATACGTTGAAAATTGAATTGGAGGAACCATCTTGCCAGCTATACGATGCTGAGGGATTGCCCGCATCCAGGAGCAATGATTGTCCAGTACACAAGGTCGTATCCGGCCCGAAGTCGACAACAGGTGAGGGGTTATACAGAACAGTGATCGCGTCACTGGCCACGCAATTGTTCGCAGTGACCGTAACGCTATAGTTGCCGGGTCCGGTAATAGGGAAAGAGGATCCCGTAGAGCCATCCTGCCAGAGATAGGTCCCACCTGGAACGGCCGCATCGAGCGTTAGCGTTTGACCAGTGCACAGCGTAGCATCCGGTCCAAGATCAACCACTGGTAAAGGCACTACGTTCACGAGGATATCATCTGTCAGGACCACAGTGCCCGTCAAGGAAATATCATCGATCCCAAAGTCATTCCCGACCGCATCACTGCTCATTGCCCGCAAGCAGACATTAGCTGAGGTCTGTCCTGGTGCTGTGGTCCATGTTTGTGTAACGTTCTGCCAACCGTTTGCCCATAATGGAAGTGTTACTTGCGGGCCAAGGGCTACACCATCGATATGCCATTGTAAACGAGCAGGTGTCGAATTGGAGACGGAAAGTGTCCAATAGCTGAAGGTATAGGTTTGCCCTCCACATACCGACACGGTCTGGCACCAAACATTGTCCTGTGCAGATGGTGGACCAGAGTTCACGATCATCAAATTGCCGGTACCTGTCCCTGAGAACAACGGGTGATAATCCGCGGCATTGGCCCCAACGTAATAGTTCCCATCGACCTGTAGGTTGGTCGAACTATTGAAATCTGTAGAGAAGCCGGTATTTCCTGCGCTGAAATTCCCGTTGGTTATTAATTCGTTTGAAGGATAGGAAACTTGGCACCAATACACTCCGGATGCATTCACGGAGATATTATCAACAACATCGCCAGTACTCCAAGTATAGGATGGAAAGCCGAGTGGAGCCTGCAACGTGACCGACTCGCCTTGACAGATCGTTGTATCGTTGCCCAAAGAATACGAGCATGTTGGTTGCGCGATCACCAAGGCACCATGCAGACCAACCCCAAGGAGGAACAAGTCGCGGAAGAGTCGATGGATCTGCGTAATAGTGAACATGCGTGCGCGAGCGGACAAATTTCGGACCATTGACGGAACCGATCACCATTTAGTTGTACAGGTTATCAATTGGCTATGAACACCCGATTCACGCCTTCGTACCGAAATTCGTTAACGGAATTGAATACGCGCCCCAAATGATCCGCTATCCTTTGGCTTCTTTTCCCGCTTATTTCATCATACGCAACAGTGTTGAAACACACCATTCCACCATGTTCACAGCGGTCCCTAAGACCATGTGCAAAACCGCTCGTATCAACGCCACGAGCGAGGTCCAGATCCTCGAATAGATCCACAAGGATGAGGTCGAAGCGATCTTTCAGCGCATGGATCTGGACAATTGCATCACCTTGGATCATGGTGAAATGTTCGATGCTTTTCGAGCCAAAATGGCTGGCTGCAAGATCGATCATGCAGGGATCCAATTCAATGGCTGTTATCAATGCTGTGGACCTTAACTCATTCCTTAAAATAAATGCTGCGCTTCCACCGCCATATCCCAGCATTAGAACGGTTTTTGGACGTAGGTCCTTGAATGCCTCACTCAAGGCATTTTGCCAAACACGATGTAAACTGCCGAAAGACTGGTTACCGTTGACAGAATTGAGAACTTTGCGTCCGTTTTCCCAGCGTACTTCCAATGGTCCGAATTTCCCATTTGCGAGCTGGGCCCTTATTGGGAAGATATAGCTCAACAACCGGATAAATTGATCATTCATGATCACGGAACATCATGCGAAGATCGTGGTTTCGGTCGGGTAGTGCATGAGTTTATCTGAGATTGACTTATGGGTACCTCGAAGAACCTCGAACACTTGGCAAGCTTGGGTATTTTTGATCCAGACGAGGCGAGACGAAGTGAGGATACCGGAACGAAGTCTCCGACTGAGCATCAACGAAGTATGGGTCATGGAGAGCAATGCACCCAACGGGTCAGTGCGAAGCGGTATTTCCGCCGGTGCGAGGTTCTTCGATGTACCCTTATGTCATTAGTGGTCATTTTCACGACCTTAGCACGATTCCAACAAATGGAGCAGGAACGATCATTCACATCCAGCGTAAAGGCATGGTTCGGCCTATTGCTATTCCTCATGGCAGTTACGCTTCAAGCGCAAGTTCCCGTTCCGTTCACTTCGAAGGATGGGCGCTTCATGGTGTTCGCCAACAAGCGATTTGAAAAGTTGGAGCCAAGACCAGCTCAGAAGTTTTTTGCCTTGGAAGATGAATTGGTCTATTTGGATCACACTGGAGCAATGAAGATCTTCACAGCTGAAGGTCGCACTTTATACCTCCTTGAACCAAGCGGAGTAGGGGAGATCCAAGCATCTCGTGATCGAATAGCATGGATGAGGTCCGATACGTTGAAGACCATTCTGTCGGGAAGCGTGAAAGTGATCTCGAATAATGTTGCAAAATTCACTGTTTCCGATAGTTCCATTGTCTATTTGGATACCGCGAAGAAGACAATATCGGTTTGGTGGAGGAATCATGAGGAGACACTAGCCGAAGTGCACGAGGTAACAGCTAAACCGCAATGGAGTCATTCAGGAGGTCAGGTAGTGATCCTGGACCGGACAGAACGCATATTGTGGAGATTCCATAAAGGCGAGTTGCAGATCCTTTGTGACAGCACGGATGTCGGTATTGTGAGTGTTGGCAACGGTGTGGTAGGCTATTGGGACGATCGGTCCGATCAGTTCAAAGTGAACGATGGAACAATGGACAAGGTCGTTAGCCAGTTACGTCCTGTAAGTGCGAAAGCAGGGAACGGCATCCTTGCCTGGGTGGATGGTGCAGGTGGACTGCGCTGTTGGAAGAATGGCGTTACCCATCGGCTGACCACTGATCTTCCGAGCGGCTATTGGGTGCAGGACGAACTCCTCTTGTACTTGGATGAAGGCGAATTGAAACTATTCAACGGCACCGAGACCATGCTGGTGGAAGCGTATGTTCCGGAACGATGGCAGGTGGTCGGGAATAAACTTGTTTACCTTGACCTGAACCGCGAGCTTCATGGCATAGTAAATGGCAAGCGCGTACGGTTCGGTACTGAAGCCAATATCGATACCTTCGATCTATATGGAGATGCGATCGCTTATCCTAGTCCAACCGGATTTTTCACGGTTCTTCATGGTAAACGTGTCTCTACTTATTAGTTCGAATTATACTACTCTTCCAACGTCCACAAACTCGTGGTGAACCGTTTACCACGCAGGTCGATATTACCGATCTCGCGAACTTTGAACGACTCTGGTAGTTGGAGTACATCCAATAGGTCTTTAGAGATCAAATTATCCACGCCGTGCGCATTGCAGCTGTTCTGGATGCGGGCGGCAGTATTTACCACATCGCCACTGAATATCCGTTCCTTCTTCACTTGACCTACTTCCCCTGCGGTAACCTCACCGTAATGAAAACCTGCTTTGAACAAAGGCTCAATACCATACCGCTTTTTGTAATAAGGTGCTCTGGCACGAAGTTTTTTACGGATCTCGAAGAAGCACATGATGCAACGGTGGCGCACGATCCCTCGGCGCAAAGGCCACGTAACGCTCACTTCATCACCAACATATTGGTAGATCTCTCCACGTGCATCCACGATAGGATCGGTGATATCGGTGTACAATTCGTTCAATAATTGGAAATACTTCACGTTGCCTAATCGCTCAGCTATCGCTGTGGATGAACGCATGTCCAGGAACATGAATACGCGCATTTCCTGCTGCGGTTTATGGTATCGTCCGGTCAAATAGGCAATTCCGCCACTTCCGAATTGATCGTTCAGGCGAACCATGAACATACTTCCCCCCGTCAATAGGGTCCAGAATATGTACTGCCCAAGGAATCGCGTGCTGTTGAGATGTTCAAGGAATACATCCGCGAATGGACCACCCTTGCTCAATGCGGGAACAATGGCACCGGTGAACAAGATCACGATGAACATGATCACGGCCATTATGGTGATCGCTTTCACGAAGGCGTATTTCCGCAAGCGGTCCCTGAAGAACAGGATGTAGAAACCACCACCTATGAAGCCAGCCAGCACGGAGGTGAATAAGCGCTTGTTCAAATGCTCGGAATACGTGCTGGGGATACCATAGGAAAGCAAAACATTGTGTTCGAACAAAGCCGCAATAAAGCCCACCAATACCCAGATCAGTGTGATGCGGAATACGCGGTTCAGTCGTAATTGGGACCGGTCTCTGCTGGCTGCCATGGAAGGCGGCGAAGTTAGCTTGGGCAAGGCAGGGAACGTGAATGGAACGTTAAGGTTCTGAAAAGATTTACCAAGGTTGGGGCTGATAACTGTTGGTCAGGGTCTTTCCAAAACTTGACGACTTAGGTATCTTTGCATCTAGGCTAAATGCTCAGAAATCCATTTCGATTTAATGCATTACGTCAGGGAGGCATTTGGTACAATGATGAGAGCTACCGGTTTTCGTCATAAGCAATGATGTTTCCATGATATGTTCACCGAGTACAAAGACCCAAGTATTTGAGGCTAGGTTCACTATGGTTGTTGGGACACAAGGTCAAATAATGGGACTGGATGCTTAAGAGAAAGCAACCGTGTGTTTCATATCTAATTCGTTGCCTCGTTCTCACGGGGCTATTGGTTTCAGGAATTTTTGATTCGAGTGCTTTCTATATCCAACTGCATGGTGAGGTGACCGAATATTATACCGGTGATGGGTTGAAAGGTGTTCAGGTCCGCTTGGTAAAGGATAGCGTTGAACGAGAAACAGTGATCACTTCTTGGAACGGGAAATACGAGATATTCCTTGAGCGCGGATATGATTACCTCGTTTGGTTCTATCGTGAGGATATGGTCACAAAGCATGTCCGGATCGACGCGAGGGAGGTTCCCATGTTCCCGGATGTGCCTTTCTATGAAATGTATTTGCAAATGACCATGGTCAAATGGATCGATGAATTTGATTTTGCAGTTTTCGAATTGCCGCTAGGTCTAGCGCAATACAAGCACAGCGTGCGCAACCTCAACTGGGATGTGGCTTATACCGAAGAGCGCAGGGTTGAATTGGCGCGAGCGATGATAATGTATGATCGTGCGCGTACGCGGCAGGAAAAAGAAGCGAAGCGATCCGCTAAGAATGCGACGATCACGCGGAACCGGAAAAGGGCGCGTTTCTGATCGGTCAGCGAGTTGCTGCTACCAGTTTGATCACCTGCACAGCTTCTTTTACATCATGCACACGCAGGATAGCTGCACCTTTAATGAGACCGAGCGTGTTCAGAACGGATGTGCCATTCAATGCGTCATTCGACGAGGTCCCAAGGATCTCATTGATCATTCGTTTACGGGAAACTCCAATCACAATAGGATGACCAAGTGCTGTGATCTGCCCAAGTCCATTCAACAAAGCGAAGTTATGAGCGGTGGTCTTCCCGAAACCGAAGCCCGGGTCAATGATCACATCGGCGATACCCGCTTTATGGGCAGCGTTGATGCGCTGGCTTAGGAAAAGAACAACCTCTTGTACTACATCGGAATACATAGGGGCATTTTGCATGTCCCGAGGTGTGCCTTGCATGTGCATCAAGACATAGGGAACTCCAAGCGACGCAACCGTATTGAACATGTCCTTATCCAACTGACCAGCACCGATATCATTCACCATGCCAGCACCGTGGGCTACAGCTTCCTTCGCTACGCGTGCACGGTACGTATCAATGCTGATCAACGCTTCGGGGAACCGGTCATGGATGGCAGAGATCACCGGCAGAACGCGATCCAGTTCGTCCTCGGCTGAAATTGGTTCTGCCCCTGGCCTGGAACTCGCTCCACCAATATCAAGAATGGCGGCACCTTTATCGAGCATTTGTTCGGCAAGGTGCAATGCGTCATCGGTTCCCACACGACTTGCTGGGTGAAATGAATCCGGCGTACTGTTCAGTATTCCCATTACCAATGGAAATTGCGGATGCACCAAACGATCCTTTACCCGCCAAGTAATATGCTTCACTGGTTCCACGCCTCAAATGTCCGGATTCTGGATCTTCCTCGGAATTGGATCCGTTTTGGGATGAGATCCTGCACTTACCAATACCTTCGCCCCGCGTAATGAAGAAGACCCTTGATCAGTATGATCGTGTAGTAACGGAATGTTTGGACCTGTTCTCCAGAAAGGCGCATGATTATGGTACGGCATGGCGCATTCTTCGTGTTCCGTCGCTGACAGACCAGATCTTCATTAAAGCGCAGCGTATTCGTACCCTGCAACAGACTGGTGAGAACAAGGTCGGAGAAGGGGTCCGTCCGGAACTCGTAGGAATATTGAACTACGCATCCATGGCTTTGGTACAACTGGCGAAAGGGGTAGTGGATGTGCCCGATATCAGCGCTAAGGAAGCGACGGATCTTGTTCGCACCCAGATCAATGTTGCCCGGGATCTCATGGAACGGAAGAACCATGATTATGGAGAAGCATGGAGGTCCATGCGCGTTAGTTCGTTGGTGGATCTGATCTTGATGAAGCTGTTGCGGATCAAGCAGATAGAGGATAATTCGGGTGCCACGTTGGTTAGCGAAGGAATTGATGCGAATTTTTTGGACATCGTGAATTACGCAGCCTTCGCAATGATCCAGCAGGATGAAGGCAAGGGCTAGTTGATCCCGCTTGATTGGTTTGCTCCCGCGAAGTTGAACCACATTATACTGTTCATAACTCGTCTCGAAGCAGAGGCATCTACACTTGATCGAGCGGGTCCGCGATCATAGCTTTGCATGCTGCGAAGGACAATGAACAGCATGCGTATAATTCTTGTAACGCTTCTTTTGGTACTTGGAGGCAGTGCATCAGCGGCTCATCTACGAGTGTATGGACTTGTAACGGAGATCGAGGGCAGTTCACCAATATCCGGTGTTATGGTCAAGGTCTATAAGGATGGTGAGCGATTGGAACCGTTCTATACCGGAGCCAATGGTAGGTACAACGTTGACCTCGATAATGGAGCATTTTATGTCATCCGGTTCGTCAAGGACGGTCGCGTAACGAAATGTTTCAGTGTGGATACGCACGGTGGCGAATGGCAAGGTGATGGAAAGGAAGTCTCTTTGGAGATCGGCATCATCATGTTCGAGCCTGTATCGGGTATGGATTTCTCCTTCTTCGATATGCCAATGGGTATGGCGAATTTTATGCCTTTGAACGGACAGATCCTTTGGAGCAAGGAGTACGAGTCCAAGGTCGCGCCGCAAGTACTGCGATTAATGACGGAGCGGGCCTCACGCTTAGCGTTCCTCGCCACTACTGCAAGCCAGAGCAGCGTAGATCACCGTGGTCATTGAACGGTTCCAAGTATTCGTGCAAAGTGTTGATCGTATGTTAAGATGGCCATGCCTTTATGGCTTCGCTTTACCTTAGCCCCGAAGCTTTCACAGCTCGAAATAGAGAACATTTACCCATGCGTATTCTTATTCTCCTCTGCCGGATCCTTGTTGGTTCGCTATTCATCGTTAGTGGTCTTATCAAGGCCAATGATCCCCTAGGCTTTTCTTACAAGCTGGAAGAATACTTCGCTGAAAGCGCGTTGAACATGCCAGGACTGATGCCCTATGCATTGGGGCTTGCGGTGCTTGCCTGTTTGGCAGAGATCGTGCTGGGCTTTGCGGTTCTCGTTGGCGGTAGGTTGAAACTGGCAACGGTATCGTTGGTATTGCTGACGATCTTCTTTGGCTGGCTTACGGCGTTCACCGGTACCTGCAACGATCGCCATGATACAGGTACACCGATGACCTATACGATCATAGAGAACGGTCAAGAGGTTGAGCGCGAAATGACCTGCGTGAGTGATTGCGGCTGTTTTGGAGATGCGATGAAAGGTTCGGTCGGGCGGAGTTTAACGCCATGGGAAAGCTTTTCGAAAGATGCGATCCTGTTCGTTCTACTTATTCCTATCCTGCTCGCAGCATTTATGCGGACAGATACGGGTTGGAATACCACAGCTGATGACATGATCCTATTACCCGTAGGTCTGGTCCTGGTCGCCTTTTGGAGCTGGATATTCACGTGGTGGGGACCGGTTTGGTTCACCTTGTTGGGCATCGCCGGATATCTAGCGATCAAGAAGGCCATGGAAGGAGTTAAGTCGGAATGGATCACTGCCGCATGGATCACAGTGATCACGTTGGTGTTCACCTGGTATTGTTTTGCGCATTTACCGATCCGCGACTACCGGCCTTATGCGGTGGGAAATAGTATAGTTGAGCAACGCGCGGTTGCCAAGCCACCGGTGAACCAAACGTTCGTCAGCTATAAAAAGGTCGCGACCGGAGAGGTCACCGAATTTGATACAAGCAAGCCGTATCCTTGGAATGATAGCACGTATGTGAATGTTCCGAACAGTACGCGTGTCGTTGAATTGGAACCGGGAATTCAATCACAGGTATCTGATTTCTTGCTAACGGATGCTGATGGCAACGAGATCACTGAGGACCTGTTGTCTGAGCCGACCCCTGTTCTACTGGTCATGATGTATAACGTTGAGACCAGCAGTACCGCTCATCTGAAGGAGATTGCTCAACTCGCTGATGCCGCGAATAAGAAGGGATGGTACGTTTATGGCGTTAGCGCGAACACTTGGGAAGATGTTGAGACCATGCGTCATGATCATCAGTTACCCTTCGATTTCCTGCAGTGCGATGAGAAAACGGTGAAGACCGTGATCCGCAGTAATCCAGGTATCCTGTTATTGCAGCAAGGCACGGTTCGCGGTAAATGGCACGATAATGATGTTCCGGATATTGCTGAAACTGATGCGATGCTGAAATAGGTTTTCAGACTCCTGCTGCTTCCAGGAAAAAGTTGATCACGATCCTATGTTCATCGTTCATTGACCGAAAAATGGCCATGTTTTTAGGATGATGCGATCTTTGCCCACAATGAAGACCATTGTAGCGGGCAACTGGAAGATGCATAAGGACCGCGCGGAAGCGTTGGCATTGATCGATGAGATCGGGAAGGAGCGGGATCCTCTGCCGCAACATGTAGAGGTTGTAGTTGCACCTGCGTTTCCTTTCTTGTTGGAGGCCGTAGAG
>JAGNUG010000147.1 GCA_017987115.1 Flavobacteriales bacterium
GTATTTACCGTTGGCTTGCTTTGTTTCTTTTTGGGATAAAGATCCCAAATGCCGAGTTAGAGAGGATCAAACGCATACACTGTTTCAAAAGAGTAGTGCTCAAAGTCCCGCTGTTCGATGTGGTCCCCAAGGGAACACAAGGTGTTGTGCTTGAAGTGATCGATGAGAGAAAGGTATGTGTAGAATTCGAAAAGGTAGAGGGCGAAAGATTTTCAATAGGAGAAGAAACAGTTTTCGAGGTGGAATTGAAACAATTGTCGCTGGTTCGACGAAGACCGATCAGACGTCGCCGCTGATTGGTCGGGTTCGACTAGAAATTCATTTCATCAATGACAGCTCTGAGATAGGTTTTCAACCTAACTCGCCAGCATCCAATAACAACTTCACCTTCATTACCGCAGCAACCGTGAGACTATCGCGTAATTCACCCTTCATTACCATTTCATATAGCTCTTGGAAGGGAAGTTTTCGCATTGCCAATTCCTCGTTGGAGTCGGGCTCCGGAGTGTGGTACTCCAGGTCCTGTGCTACGAATATGATCGCGGTTTCGTCACTCGCCGAGTTGCTCAGATCCATTTGTAGTACTTCGGTCCAGCGTTTGGCCACGATCCCAACTTCTTCACGGAGTTCGCGTTGTGCGCTTTCGATCGGCGGTCGGTCGCGTTTGCCACCACCCTCAGGGATCTCCCAACTGTAAGCCCCCAACGGGTACCGGTATTGACCTACGATCCAGGTATTCAGTTCATCATCCAACGGAACAATACCCACAGCAAGGTTCTTGAAATGCACTACACCATAGATCCCTTCTGCACCGCTCGGGTCGATCACGTCGTGGTGGCTTACACTGATCCACGGTGTACTGTACCGTTCTTCGATCTTCAAGGTTTTCCAAGGGTTGCGCTCTTGCATGGGGCTAAAATAATGATCGATCTCTTTCACATTCCTGGATGATGGTTATCCGCCCCTACGGTGGATGCACCTTAATTTCGCGTCATGTCACGCACATTCAAACCCGGTGATCGCATCTCCTTCATAGACGAGGTAGGTGGTGGTGTTGTGCTGGAGGTCCTGGGTGTGGCACATGTGCGGGTAAAGACGGACGAAGGATTTATTCTGGACCGCCGGAATCGTGAAATGGTGCTGGTTGCGGACCAAGCGTACTATGGCGTTACGGATCACCAAGCGGGCATGGTAAAGGCGAATGATGTCCGCGATGAAAAGCTGAAGAAACATAAGGGCGGAAAACCTGCGCGTATTGGCAAGACCCCAAAACGACCAGAAGACAAGAGCATTGCACAAGTGGATCTCCACTTACATGAGCTTGTGGAGGATGAAACGCGATTGCAACAAGGCGAGCGGTTGAAATATCAGTTGGCCTATTTCGAGCGGGCGTTGGAAGGGGCGATCCGCGATGGCAAGCGAAAATTGATCGTGATACACGGCGTTGGCGAAGGCGTATTGCGCGAAGAAGTTCGCCGTATGCTACAGTTCTATGAAGGAGTCCGTTTCCACGATGCGGATATGCGCCAATACGGTTCGGGAGCAACGGAGGTGGAGATCTTGCGGCACCGGTGAAGGGTATTGGGAACGCAGAAGACGCTGATGGTTATGAACAAGTATGATTTTTTTGCAATACAGTTAAAGTTATTTTCCGCGTTTGATTTTCGAGGAACCAAGAATTCGTACCCAGCATTTTACTTCACTTTCAGATCTGCGTTGATCATTTCTTTCAGCGTCATCAGCGTTCCATTTGCTTTTCACCAATACCTTTGCAAGAGCGTAAGTTCATTGAATTCCTGTGCATCGCTCCACCGCTTTCCGCCGTTCGGCGGAGGGAGGAAAGTCCGGACAGCGTAGGGCACCGTGCTTCCTAACAGGAAGGGGCGCTAAGGGGAACCGAAGCGTTACGGAAAGTGCCGCAGAAAGGGAAACCGCCTCGCTTCGGCGGGGTAAGGGTGAAAAGGTGGGGTAAGAGCCCACCAGCGTTGCTGGCAACATCAGCGGCTTGGTAAACCCCACGGGCTGAAAGACCATGTATACCGGGGTTCCGGCTGCCGAAAGGTGATCGGAAAAGGGTTGTCCGCCCGATCCCGGAGGGTAGGTCGCTAGAGGTCGTACGTGAGTGCGACCCCAGATAGATGGTGGAGGTCCGTAGCAATATGGATACAGGATCCGGCTTATAGATGCACAGGGACTACTTGAAAGGCCTTTTCGCTCGGTTCCGGGTGAAGGGGCCTTTCGCCATTCAGGGAGTAGGTCTTTGGGTAGACAATGTCGGGCGGAGGGAATTGCAATACGTGGGATCATGGTCCGTTCTTTGTATTCCAAGGGCATTGCGGTTGTTAATTCCGCATAAAATCATTGCGATCCGATCGGTACACTGATCGAGAAATTCGATTTGAACAACGAACCCAACTATTTTCGCCCCGTGACCTTACGAAACATACTTATCATTCTATTTCTCTTAGTTGGCAGTTTTGCCACTGCTCAAGAGGTAACTATTCGTGGTCGTGTGGTTACCCCGGAAGGAACGGGGGCCATGTATGATCTGATGATCGTGAACAAGCGCACGCGAACCGGGATCTTCGGAAATGCGGATGGTTCTTTCGTAGTGCGCGCATTGAAAAGCGACACGTTGATGCTTGGGTCGATCGGACAAAAGACGCGCTGGATAACCATGGCGGACAGTGTGCTGAAGGATTCTTACTCGGTAACGATCACTATGAAGCCTTATGTGGTAGAACTGGCCGCGGTAGAGATCCTCCCGGAACGCACCTTGAAAGAGATCCAGAAGGATATAGACAATTTGGGATATGATGAGCGTGACTATAAGCTGAGCCCGGTGAATGCATTGCAAAGCCCGATCACATTCCTGTATCAGGAATTCAGTAAAAGAGAACGAAGCAAACGATTAGTGGCACAGTTGGAGAATGAGGATCGCAAGCGGGAGTTATTACAAGAGCTGCTAAAGAAGTATGTTGACTACGACATCATCAACTTGAATCCTGAAGCTTTTGATGATTTCATTGACTTCTGCGACGTGCCGGAAGAAGTGATCAAAGGATTGACACAATACGAGTTCTTGCTTTACGTGAAGAAGAAGTACGAACTCTATTCGAGTTTGGGGCCAACGCGTAGGCATTGATCCGCAGTTGTTCGTTCGTTGTTGTTGGATCTTCGTGATCATTGCGTCCTTCCAAAGATCATTGGAGCGTTTTCTTTGGAACATGGTCGGTTCGCATTACCTACGGATCCCACTACATCACTTGGTGTTCAGAGTATGTGCGTGCTTACTGGTCTCCACTGGGTTTTCCCAGAACGATATCGATACCACCTTTAGCACCATTGAATTGGATGCAGTGGTCATCAGCGCATTGGAGAACGGGTTCAACGTGGAAAGTTTCATGCATCATGTTCGAACGGATTCCAGTTTCCATAAAGCCTTTCTCAACACGAAATATTATCCGAACCGGGTAAAAAGTGAGTTGGTGGTGCGCAATAAAGGCGACAAGGAAACAGCAAAGGTTGAACGTACAGGACACTTGGTTCGCACCGGTAAAATGGCGAATTGGATGCAGGATAGCTATACGGAGACCGGTAAATTGAAAGATCGAAAAGGCGAATGGAGGTACCTCACCGCGGAGATGTACGACGATGTGTTTTTTCCAAAAGGAGAATATGTGGCCAACAACAGCGTGAAGGATAGAAAGAATGAGATCGTACGCGGTGATCGGTTCGAGAAATACAAAAGTGAGTTGAAGAAATTCATGTTCGATCCGGGTTCGGAGATCGCGAGCGTACCGTTCATTGGAGACAAATTGGCTTTGTTCGAGCCAGATATGGCGCGCTTCTATGACTTCGCGTTACGCGGTGAGGACCGCAATGGACACAGTTGTTGGGTGTTCAGCGCGGTAGCAAAACCAGAATACCGTGATGGCAGAACGGTGATCAAGAACATGGAAACGTGGTTCGATCAGGAAACGAACGATGTTATAGCAAGGCAATATCGTATAACGCATGCTTCGTTGATATTGGACTTTGACATTGCAATCAAAGTTGAGAATACGGTCGTCGGTAATGCGCTCGTGCCAACACGTGTGGATTATGAAGGCGTGTGGGACATCCCCTTCAAGAAGATCGAGATCGTGCGTTTTTGGCTAGTGTATAGCCAATGGGATACTGGCTTGTGACCATACCCATTCCAGCATAAAAGTGGTTCTGTGTTTTATTCTAGCAGATCAATGAATACCCTTTGCTGCTAGATAACGCTCTGCATCCAACGCGGCCATACATCCGGATCCTGCGCTGGTAACCGCTTGGCGATACACATGATCAGCGCAATCGCCAGCCACGAAAACACCAGGTACCTTGGTTACGGTACGGTCGGGAACATGTGTTAGGTAGCCTTGTGGGTCCATCTCCAACCAACCTTTGAATACTTCAGTGGCCGGGGTATGTCCGATCGCGAGGAAAAGACCGGTTACGTCAATTTTACTCGTAGCCTTGGTCTTATTGTTCACCTTCATAATACCTGCAACTGTATCCTTGCCTAACACATCGGTAACCTCCGTGTTGAATAGGACTTCGATGTTCGGAGTATTCTCAACGCGATGGATCATTGCCTTGCTTGCACGGAATTCATCCTTCCGAACGAGCATGTACACCTTAGGGCAAAGTTTGGCCAAATAGGTAGCTTCTTCGCATGCACTATCTCCGGCGCCTACGAGTGCAACGGTCTGTCCTTTGAAAAAGAAACCATCACACACAGCGCATGCAGTAACACCACCGCCAATATCCCGAAGTCGTGTTTCATTGGGTAGGCCAAGCCATTTTGCGTTCGCACCGGTGCAGATCAGGACGGTATCAGCATGGATCTCTGTTTTTTCATCAACCCATACTTTGTGCACAGGGCCGGTAAAGTCAACTTTGGTGACCCATCCGTGGCGCACATCAGTGCCGAAGCGCTTGGCTTGTGCCATCAGATCCTCCATCATGTCCGGTCCGGTCCGACCATTCGGGTAACCTGGGTAATTGTCTACTTCGGTGGTCTGTGTGAGCTGTCCGCCGGGCAATGGACCAGTGATCATAACAGGCTTAAGATCCGCACGCGCGGCATAAATGGCCGCAGAGTAACCAGCAGGACCTGATCCAATGATCAGGCATTTAAGATGTTCAGGAGTCGTGGACATGGCGTGTAGTGAGAGCGCGAATTTAAGTGCTTAGTATGGGATCCAAGCATTCCTGACAAAGAGTTGTAGCCTGTTCAGGGTACGCAGACAACAGTATCGTAGCGAGTAGCGAGTCCTGCCCAAATGCCGAGGCCACCTTCAATATTGGTAATGATGTTCGCAGGGTTACTGAAGAGGTCGCCTTGTGAAAATGCGTTGTTGTAGAAACTATTGTAGAAACGATATTCTTTGATACCCATGCTAGCGAATTTCACGGCAACCACATCTCCCCGTTTGAAAAAACCTTGTTCTTCGTTATCGTCATCCTCTGCATTGCTGAACGGTTCGGCGCCTCGTGTTGCGGCATAATCGAACGTAAGGCCGTTTATGTATTTATCCTCGAAGGCGGAGAATGGTGGAGCTAAGAAGCGTGAGTCCTTCGGCTGTCCATCCGGTCCGGGGTTGAGCCGTTGGGCGAACCAGCGGTATCCATTGCCCAGCGTATCTGGATCGATCAATCTGTTCCAGATGAAACCTAAGGTATCATCGCCAGGGTTCTGTTCCGCAAGTTTGAACCAAATGGAATCCAGCGCAACACCACCCGGGATCTTTGTGGTACTGGTTATCGTCTTGCCTTCTGTTACTACGGTCAGCGAATACGTTCGGCCTTCCACGCCGACCAGTGTACCGTCCAAGTTGGTCCATGCGCAGATATTGGCCTGTGCTAATAATGCGATGTCGATACCGGTCAGTTCAGCGGCAATTTGTAAAAGTGAATCATTTAGTAGGTTGCTACATATCTGGTCCAGCGTGTACGTATTGAACCCATCGTTCACTGTTACGGTAGCATCACTTATGTAGGCAGCTGCAATGGATGCAACGCTAGTAGGGTCAAAAAAACCTTGGGTCTTTGTCAGCAGGATCAATGGAGGACCATCAGTTTCGATGGTGCCTTCCACAACAACCTTTGCCTCGGTTTCCGGAAGTTTTACTGTAATGTCCTTGGTGCATGAAGCAAGTAGCAAGGTGGCCAGACAGAACGAAACAACGGTTTTCATCAGAATTTGAAATTCCATGTGATCGAAGGCAGAATTGAAAAGAGTGAAACCTGTTTGGCCTGCACTTGGAACGTGCCGGCGGCAGGATTGCCATCGGCACTGTAGTAGATGAAATACGGGTTGGCGCGGTTGTATGCGTTATACACGCTGAACGTCCAACTACTGGTTAATTTTTTTGGGACCTCAGTAGTTTCACCAGTGATCGGGTCCTTCAGGATCTTGGATGTTTTACCATTGCGCGTTGCCGCAAGGTCCAATCGGTGAAAGGGTATCATGCGGTAGCCGTTCCGTGAAGTGAATTCGCTTACCAGTTGTCCTTCAACAAAATAACGGTTAACAGCTATGGTAACAGCTTGTCCGGTCGCGTAAACAAAGGTTGTACCGATATTCCAACGCTTGTTGATGTCGTATGAAAGAACAAGGCTAAGGTCGTGCCTTCGATCCCACCTGCTTGGGAATTCAGCGCCATTGTTTATGTCCGGGAACTTCCGATTGGTGCGGCTCCAGGTGTAACCGACCCAGCCATTCACTTTTCCCATTACCTTTTTTACGAAGAACTCAGCACCGTAGCTATAGCCATTGCCATAGACAAGCTGAGCGTCGTAATTCGTATTGCCATTATCCTGCGGTGAAGCACCCTCACCATATTCGATCAAATTCTGGAAGTCCTTGTAGTACAATTCCACCGAGGTCTCGAACATATGCTCTTTGAAATCCTGGAAATACCCCGCAGAGTATTGTGTGCCGATCTGTGGTTTCACATTGGTGCTACTCGGTATCCAAACATCGGTTGGCAGCGCAATACTGCTGAAACTGGCCAAGTGAACATATTGCTGTCCTTGGTTGAATGAAGCTTTTATGCTACTGTTCTTACCGGTAATATATCGCATTGAAACGCGAGGTTCCAGGGCGGAGTAGGATGATATCGGTTTTCCGGGCTTATAGTCGATCGTACCTGTTGTTCGGCCTTGCTCGTCGAGCTCGTACAATGTGTATGGCCCAACGTGATGAAAGGTGGTGAATCGCAATCCAGCATTGATCCGGAAATTTTCGGTCACATCGAAATCATCCATTACATACAGAGCACCTTCGTGTG
>JAGNUG010000148.1 GCA_017987115.1 Flavobacteriales bacterium
TTCCAACGATTCTTTTCGGGATCCGTATTCGTGGGATTCATGGCACTTCTCCTGTTCATAGGCGTATTCGAGTATGCTTATAGTAACCTTGAAGCCATTGTCTCATTTTTTGGAGCGGAGGAATATCTCCGAGTTAATACCTTGGAGTCCGGCAGCGGTAGATACTTTGCATGGGAGTTTGCCTGGGTTCAATTGCAATCATACATTGTTTTCGGTGGTGGGTTTGGAACGGATGAGTATGTCATGCGTAGTTTCTACGAATATTTGGAACGCATGGGGCATCAAGGGGGCGTGCATAATTCATACATCTCCTTGTGGTTCGATGTTGGGATCGTGGGCTTAGTGATCTACTTAAGAAGCCTGTTCCTGATTTTCATTAAAGCAAGTCGCTTCGCACCTATGAGCATGGCTGTACTTTTTTCGGTGCTCTTTTCGGTTACCTATGAGTCGTGGTTGGTCGGATCGCTTAATCCGTTCACGATCTTGTTCGTCATATCCATGACAATGCTTTCTGAAGAAGAGATCGTTCTTGCCGATCCTGAGTTCCAGGGTTCGGATAATATGTTGACCTTAGATGTTGAAAGTGCTGAACGCCATGCGCTTCCAGGACACAACCCGAGTACTTTGTAATGGCCAAAAAGAAGAATAGAAGCAGAAAGGTTACATGGTTCTTAAGCATATTGTTGGTTGTGGCAGTGTGTGGTAGTTGGGTGGCTGATCGTTTTTTGAAGCAACGGGATCATCCAGGGCTTCGGACGTTCGTATCACAGTGGTATCACAACTATCCGAAGAGTTTTGCCATAGAGCCCAAATTGCTGTCAATAACTGTTGGTCAATACGAGCTTGATCGTTTGCAGAGTGTTGTTGATGCAGCAAGGGAAAGAGGCGTTATCATACCGGAGGGTAATGAATACGTTGATGCGGAACTTTCCTCAGACGGTAGAAAGTTCAAAGCCAAGATCCGCATAAAAGGTAAAATGACCGATCACGTAAAAGGTGATAAATGGTCATTCCGTGTGATCGCAAAAAAGGATGGTGGATTCTTGGGCATGAAGCGCTTCAGTCTGCAACATCCGGGAACTCGGAACTACTTATATGAATGGTTCCACCAACAACTTGCAAAAGGGGAAGGCATAGTGGCATTGCGGTACGGTTTCATCCGTGTGGAATTCAATGGCGAAGACCGTGGAGTATATGCTTATGAAGAGCATTTTGGTCCGGATCTACTGGAGAACAACAGCCGGGTGGAGGGCCCACTTTTTCGTTTTGATCCGGGCCTTTTCTGGGTACACCGGCTCAATGAAATGAACCGCCTTCGGTTCAATGAACCGTTTGCGGAGTACCAAGCTGCAGCCATAGATGCGTATGGTACCGGAGACTTGGCAAAAGACCCGGAACAGCGCAAGTACTTCGAAGAATGCGTGGCACTTATGAGCGAGTTCCGCCACGCGCGTTTACCCGCTTCCAAGGTTTTTGATGCCGATAAGGTGGCCCGTCGTTTGGCGTTATTGGATGTCCTTGGCGGTCACCGCAGTTTGGATTGGAGTGATGCCAAGTTCTATTATGACCCCGTTCTACAACGCATTGAACCGGTTGCCTATGAAAGTTTCAGTGCGCAAGCTATCGTCGACATTGCCGGTTCGGGTCAATGGAGCGGTATGCAAGGGCAATGGCAGGATATTCATACGGCGTGGTTCAGTGATCCGGTCTTGTTCCGTGCCTATGTCCACCATTTGGAACGTTTTGCCGATCCACATTACTTGGACAGTGCTTTGACTGCATTGAAGCCAGCCTTGGATACCGCAGCGGCCACCATCTACGCTGAATTCCCCTACAAGGAACTCGATCAAGGAACATATAACAGGAACAGACGCGTCATCAACGCTGTGTTGAATGTGCCAAAAGGATTCCATGCTTACAGAGGAGGTATCAAGAACGATACGACCACGGTCTTTGCAGTACCCATAGTAACGCTGCCGATCGAAGTACATATGCTGAAACTTGGCAACGGAACAGAGGTCGTGCCTGTAGGGCCGGCCATTGTACCCATTCGCACACAACGCAGAGCAGGTGATCCTTTCACCTTGAAATTTGCAACTGCCGATACCACCGTCTTCGCGAAGGATACCAAATTGATCTACAGTGTCCTCGGTAGCTCGAAACTCCGTGAGATGAGCATTCTGCCGTTCGCCTTTGTCGATGGAATGGATACAAACGTTTGGCCGAGTAAGGATCCTGCACCATTGTCCATGTTCAGTTTCTTGCATGTTGATGAAGCCGCCGGAACGATCCAATTCGTTTCTGGAAACCATTCACTGGACAAAGACCTGGTCATTCCGTCCGGCTATCGTGTCTCTGGTAGTGCACCATTGCATCTGGATCTGCAAAAAGGAGCTCGGATCATTTCCAACTCGCCTATTGAACTGTTCGGTATGGAAGATGCTCCTATCGTCATACGGTCATCTGATCATATTGGTGGGTATGTGCGACTACAGAACACGCACGCACTAAGTAAATGGCGGCACGTCCGTTTCGAGGGTATGGGTTCCTCGCCCAATACCACTCAGGCATCACTCCAGTTCCAAGAATCGGATATCACACTTGTGGAATGCACGATCAGCGAAGACCGTTCAAGAGATCTGCTTCTCGCAATACGTTGTTCCGTGGCGATCACCAATGGCCAAGTGCTAGGTGGAAAAGACCAGATCACGTTGGTGTATGCCCATACCGTGATCCAGAATTGCGAAGTGAATGCTGCGGACGATGAAGCGCTAGTGGTCAAAGGTGGTGATCTAGTAGTGATGAACAGCCAATTGAACAACACTGCGGGCATTGGCATAAAGATCAGCGCAGCTGCAATTGTATCCTTGGAGTCCGTTACCATCGGTGCTGTTAACAAAGGCATAGAAGTGAATGAGGCCAGTTCACTGAAGGCAAGTAACATGGTGATCACAAGCGGTGCCATAGGCATAGACGTTAATGGTGAGGAGATGCGTTACGGACCAAGCACTGTTGATCTCATCAAAGTAGATGCAACAAAGGCGGATAAGGCGCTCACCGTGGGTAAAGGCAACACAGTTAATATGGATGGTAAAGCAGTTGGTCCCCAGAAATGATCAGGATCGGGAAAATAGTGATCGGTTTTTTCAGCGCCGTGGTGCTTGTCCTGAGCACGACTGCCCAAACATCACCTTTCAATGGTAGAACGGTGGTCACAGCGGATAGCATCGGCCATTACCGGTTGTTGTTCGGCGGCCATTTTCACGGTTCCAGTTTTGGGCGAAGCGGTTATCCCGCGGCTACACTATTGGCGAACTTGGAAAGGATCAATGCGCTCGAAGCGAACGCACTACTAAGCACTGGAGATCTGTTCCTCAGTGCTGACAAGGACAGTGCGCACTACGTGGATGCATTCTTCAAGAAGTTGAATGCACCGTTGTTCAATGCGCCAGGAAATCATGATGTTGAGGGAAAGGTCTATCTGCAGTCCTATGGTCCCACGTTTTCTTGGTTCGACCTAGGCGGTGATCGGATCATTTTATTGGATACCGAGTTGGATAATGGGAATCTGGAAGGTGAGCAACTTGCCATGTTGCGCGATCAACTACGATCCTTTGAAGGCAGTCACGTGTTCATTGTATCACACAGACCAATTTGGTCGGAGGGTGACGATCGGTATGCGCCTTTATTCGCTGGCAATACACGGTCTATCCTAGGGAACAATTACGCCACGGTCGTTTATCCAATGCTTGAAGAAGTAGCCCGACGAGCGAAAGTATTTTGGATCAGTGGAAGCATGGCCGGGATGGCACCAGCGAGCATTTTCTTCCAAGAACACGCACCTGGTATAACCTACATCCAATGTGCATTGCGTGATGAACCGCGCGATGCATTGTTGGTCGCTGATGTAAAGAACGAACACGTGGAATGGAAGGGCCTATCACTTACAGGCCAGACATTGGCCCCTCCAACAACTTACACAGCGGAGTATTGGCAGGCCAATCGAATCAAAGTTCCTGAATTCAATTGGAGGTTATTACCCTATTTGGTGCGTAAAACCGTTTCGGGTCCACAATTCTGGTTCGGAGCCATAGTTGCATTGATCGTTGCGTTCCTTATCCGGAGGTTCTACGTCAGAGGTTTTTGAGGTTTCGGACCGGATATATGGTTCAATTCCACACGACCATATGATCCGTTCATTCCCTGTTCAATAGTTTTACCACCTTATCAAAGCAATATATGGCACGTATCCTAGTAACCGGTGGCGCCGGTTTCGTTGCAAGCGATCTAGCACTGAAATTGGCTGCTGATCCGGAAAATGAGGTCGTCGTAGTGGATAATCTACTCACGGGTGATGTGCGGAAATTGCCACATAAGGGCATACCTAACTTGCATTTCATCAAGTGTGATGTGAACCATTTTGAAGACGTTAGTAGCGTTTTCTATGCATATCGTTTTCAGACCGTATTCCATTATGCCGCTGTTGTAGGTGTGAAACGCACCACGGATAATCCGGTAATGGTGCTGCGCGATATCGATGGAATACGGAACATATTGGACCTTAGCAAGAATACCGGTGTAGAGCGCGTCTTCTATTCCTCTTCGAGCGAAGTGTATGGGGAGCCTGTGGAGATCCCACAGAATGAGCGCACAACACCGCTTAATTCGAAATTGCCTTATGCCATAGTGAAGAATATCGGAGAAGCTTTCCTCCGATCATACCACAGGGAATACGGCTTGGATTATACCATCTTCCGCTTCTTCAATACCTACGGTCCGCATCAAAGTCCGGATTTCGTTGTGGCAAAATTTCTGCGTGCTGCAAGGGCAGGGGAGGATATTACGATCTATGGTGATGGTGATCAGACACGGACCTTCTGCTTTATTGATGACAATACCGAAGCTTGTTTGAACGCATATCGGAACAAGGAAGTGATGAATGACGTCATCAACATAGGATCGGACCAAGAATTCACCATCAAAGCTTTGGCGGAAATGGTCATTGACGTAACTGATAGCAGTTCCAGGATCGTACATCTTCCGGCTTTGGAAGAAGGCGATATGACGCGGCGCATGCCTGATAATTCGCGCATGCGTACCCTTCTCGGACGCGAACTTCTACCGCTTAGACAGGGCCTGGAGAAGATCCTGAAAAGCATGCCCGTGAAAGCATAATGTGTGGAATTGCCGGGATCTACGGTATTGCTGGGCTTGCTAACGCAGAGGGTGTCGTTGCTCGGATGACGGATGCCATTGCGCATCGTGGTCCTGATGCGACCGGGATCCATCGCACATCGAATGCAATTCTAGGGCATCGTCGTCTGAGTATCATCGATCTTTCTGAAGCATCGAACCAGCCATTCCATAGTACGGATGGTCGCTATACCATCATCTTCAACGGAGAGATCTACAACTACCGCGAATTGAGGTCGGTCCTGGAGAATGCAGAGCGCCCATATCGTTTCCGTACGGGATCGGATACAGAGGTGTTGCTGGCAGCCTATGCAGAATGGGGAACGAAATGTTTGGACCGGCTCCAAGGGATGTTCGCATTCGCCATTTGGGATAGTAGTACGGATGAATTGTTCATTGCGCGGGATCGTATGGGCATTAAGCCGCTCTATTACTACAATGCCAACGGTCATTTCATCTTCGCATCTGAGATCAGGTCGGTTCTGGCATCGGGCCTTGTACCGCGTAAGCTGGATCGCGATTCGCTTATTGATCATCTCCGATATCAGACAGTCCAAGCACCTTCTACCATCATTGCTGGTGTTCGAATGCTCCAAGCAGGCTATTGGATGCTTATTTCCAGCAAAGGAGTTCATCAGCAGCGTTGGTATGATCTCGTAGCATCAACGTCGAAGGAAGTGGCATCTATGGCTCCTGACGTTGTTCACAAAGAATTAAGGGAACGCTTATCACGTGCCGTGGAACGTCGGCTCGTTGCCGATGTGCCTTTTGGCGCATTCCTATCCGGAGGTATCGATTCAAGTGCGATCGTAGGTCTAATGGCACAGGCCAGTTGCACGCCTGTTCACACATTCTCTGTGGTTTTCGACGAAGAGGAATTCAGTGAGGAACGCTATGCGCGAATAGTAGCCGATCGTTTTGGTACGAAGCACACCGCCATACGACTGTTGCCAGCTGATATGTTGCGGATGCTACCGGAGGCGTTGGCGGCTATTGATCATCCAAGTGCAGATGGCCCGAACACCTATGTGGTTTCCAAGGTTACCAAGGAAGCTGGTATCAGTATGGCATTGAGCGGTACCGGTGGAGATGAAGTGTTCGCGGGATATCCCGTTTTCAAACGAAGTTTGGCGCTTTACGAAAAGCGCTTCTTAATGGCCCTGCCGAAGGTTGTTCGAAAGGGAGCAGCATCGATGATGATGCAACTTAAACCAGGGATAACCTCCAATAAATTCGGTGAACTCTTGCGCGCAGAGAGCTTTTCCATTGAAGATACCTACCCGGTATCACGGCTTACCTTTTCAGATCAGGACCTGAGCAGGCTTCTGGTAATAGCCGACTTTCCCCAAAGCAGCGTTGAGCGTTTTATGGACGAAGTCATCCATCACGATGGAGGAGAAGCATTACCATTACTCAGCCAGGTATCACTTGGAGAGATCGGAACATACTTGCAGCACGTATTGTTGCGTGATACGGATCAGATGTCCATGGCACACGCCTTGGAGGTTCGCGTGCCTTTCCTGGATCATGAATTGATCGAATTCGCTTTAGGCGTCCCTGATAACCTGAAATACCCGCACACACCCAAACAGTTGCTTACAAAAGCCCTTGAAGATCTGCTGCCCGATGAAGTGGTGAACAGACCGAAAATGGGATTTGTAATGCCATGGGAAGTTTGGATGCGGAATGACCTTCGTACGTTCTGTACCGAGCGTCTGGAAAAGTTGGGCCAACGAGGTATGTTCAGGGAAGGAGCGGTCCTGGAGCTATGGCATCAGTTCCTTGCCAATGATCCACGCGTCAATTGGTCTCGGCTCTGGTCCTTGGTCGTCTTGCAAGATTGGTTGCAGCGACACGGTATCGAGGAATAAGAACCTGGATCCTGAGGTTCTCCAATTCGGAAGCACTAATATGCTTTGTCCAACACTCGAGCCCTGGTCCGGGACGGATCATGCTTTAGAGGCATGCGGCAAGAGGCCTGCATGATCGAGCCAAATACCCCCTCGGCAACTTTGTCCTAAAAAAAAGGAGGCTTTTCAGCCTCC
>JAGNUG010000149.1 GCA_017987115.1 Flavobacteriales bacterium
ACTGTGTATTGAATCTTGTGCCCGATAAGCAAAAAGCGTTCAGCGAAATGTTTCGTGTTCTGAAGTCAGGTGGACACTTCAGCGTTTCCGACATTGTTCTTACGCGCGTGTTGCCGCAGGAATTGCGCCAAGCAGCAGAGCTTTATGCAGGCTGCGTTACGGGAGCGATCCAGCAGGATCAGTACATGAAGATGATCGCTGATGCAGGATTCGAGAATGTCAACGTCGTGAAGAGCAAACCGATCATCATTCCTGACGATATCCTTGAACGGTACCTATCCGCTAGTGCAATTGCCGAAGTGAAAAAGGACGGTCTCGGCATAACGAGCATTACCGTGACCGGAACCCGAACAACCGATGCAGCATGTTGCGTTGTGAACGAGGACAATACCGCTAAAGTGAACGTCGCGACCGGTGAGAATTGTGGCTGTGGCCCACAAAGCACGTGCTGTTGATCAACGGAGGGCGATCTGAATAGCGTTTCTTGTTCCTGAGATCTTCGATTCTGGTTTAATGGAAGAGAATTAATTCCGATTTGTGCGCGACCCGATCGAACGTAAGATGTAGGTTTTGATCGAGGGACTTTCGTATTGGTCCGTTTCTTGAAATGGCACAGGTACCACATCGGTTTTTGGATCGGCGCGGCCTGAAAGAAAGGTCTGCGGCGGTATTTGGGTTTGGAGTAGGAGCGAGTCAATTAGCACTCGCCCCTTATTCCAGACATTAACATCCGGTTTTCCGATCCGCGGTTATCATGCCTTTCCGCGTCATCAGCGTTCTATTCTCTGCTCGCCCCTAGCTCAACCGATCCACCGCAACATGATAAGGTGGATCTTCAACGATGTTCACGTCGATCACATCACCGGCGTTCTGCAATAGTACAAGGCAATCGGAACTGAGGTGGCGCAGGTGTACCTTTTTTCCAGCAGCACGGTAACGCTCCGTGATCCGGTTCAACGCTTCGATCCCGCTTTGGTCGGCCACCCGGCTCTCTGCGAAATCGATCACGACCTCATCCGGATCGACATTCACTTCGAACTTATCCAAGAACGCCTGCACACTGCCGAAGAACAACGGACCGTAGATCGCATAATGTTTCACGCCGTTCTCATCGACATGTTTGCGTGCTCGTATGCGAACTGCATTCTCCCATGCGAATACAAGTGCCGAAATGATCACACCGATCAATACGGCAACCGCAAGGTTGTGGAAGACCACCGTGATCAATGACACCACGATCATAACGAAAACATCATGCCGTGGCATTCTCCCGAATGTGCGCAAGCTCGCCCACTCGAATGTACCGATCGCTACCATGAACATCACCCCGACCAATGCGGCCATCGGAAGTTGTTCGATCAGTGGCGCAGCGAACATCACGAATACGAGTAACATGACCGCCGCTACGATACCGCTCAACCGCGCACGCGCCCCGCTGCTTACGTTGATGAGGCTTTGGCCGATCATGGCGCAACCTCCCATGCCACTGAACAAACCGCTCAGAATGTTGGCAGTACCCTGCGCAACACATTCCTTATTGCTTCGTCCAAGTGTGCCGGTGATCTCATCCAATAAGTTCAGGGTCAGTAAACTCTCGATCAAACCCACGCCCGCAACTATCCCGGCATAAGGCAAGATGATCATCAATGTTTCCCATGTGAAGGGTACTGCGGCAATATGGAATGGCGGAAAACCACCGCTGATCGATGCGATGTCGCCAACGGTGCGCGTTTCAATGTCCAATCCGAGTACAACGGCCGTGACCACCAGGATCGCCGCCAATGACGACGGGATGACCTTAGTTAGTTTCGGAAGCCCCCAGATGATCATCATCGTTAATGCGACCAGGCCGAGCATCAGCCAAAGCGATGTGCCGCTCAACCAATTACCTTCTGCTGTCTTGAATTGTGCTAGCTGCGCCATAAAGATGACGATTGCTAACCCGTTCACAAAGCCGAACATTACAGGATGGGGAACCAATCGGATGAATTTTCCCAAGCGCATTACGCCAGCTCCGATCTGGAATACACCGGCCAGAACTACCGTTGCGAACACATATTCCACGCCGTGCCGTGCGGCCAAGGCAACAATGACCACTGCGATCGCACCGGTTGCGCCACTGATCATGCCCGGTCTTCCACCGAATATGCTCGTGATGAGGCCGACCATGAACGCTGCGTACAGTCCCGTCAATGGAGAAAGCCCAGCGATCAATGCAAATGCCACGGCCTCAGGAATAAGTGCCAATGCTACTGTTAGCCCTGAAAGGACCTCGGTGCGATAGTTGACCTTTTGTTCGAGGTCGAATAGTTTAATGTATGAACGCATGTTTTTTCGGGGCCGCGAATGTAGGTCCATGGAATGGTGTTTGAGAGGCCCAAATGGATCGATCTACCCTGTTTCCAGGATCAGGTACAGTATATATGATAGTGATACCTTGTGTTCGTGGTCTGGTGCGGATCCCGTGGTCTGATCTTTTCACATACGCGTAAGCCGGACCGACTGATCCTGTTATTGTTCTGAACAGCCCTGTGTTGGTTTTCAGAAAAAGGATCTATCTTCGCACCCCATTTCCGGGATCCTATCCCATAAAAACCACTATAGCCGTGGCATCTACAACCTACACCACCAGCATGGCCAATGCGGCCTCGGTAACGCCTGAATGGCTTATCGTTGATGCTGAAAATGAGACACTTGGACGCTTCGCAAGCAGAGTAGCAATGCTCGTACGCGGTAAGCACAAGACCACCTTCACACCGCACGTTAATTGTGGTGATCACGTAATTGTGATCAATGCCGAAAAGATCCGGTTGACCGGTTCTAAGATGGCGGACAAGGAATATCAGCGGTACAGCCTTCATCCAGGAGGACAGACCCGTGAGCTGGCCAAGAACCTGATGGCACGTAAGCCAGAAGCAATGATGGAGATCGCCGTTCGCGGTATGCTCCCGAAGAACCGTCTAGGCCGTCGGTTGTTCAGTAACCTCCACGTTGTGGTAGGTCCTGAGCACAAGCACGAAGCACAGAAGCCCCGTAAGATCGACCTGAATACCATTAAGTAATATGGAACCAGTACTTAGCCTTGGCCGTCGTAAGACTTCGGTGGCCCGCATCACCCTCACAGAAGGTAAAGGTGCTATTATCGTGAACGGTCGTGAGAGCGCCGATTATTTCCCGATAACCATGCAGCAATTCAAACTGCAGCAACCATTCAAACTAACGGATACCGTTGGTAAGTATGATATTACCGTTCGTGTGGACGGTGGTGGAATTACCGGCCAGGTGGATGCCGTGCGTTTGGGTATTGCGCGAGCATTGGTGAAGGTCGATGCCGAACACAAACCGAAATTGAAAGCCGAAGATCTGATGACACGTAACCCACGCGAAGTGGAGCGTAAGAAATTCGGTCGCAAGAAAGCGCGTAAGCGTTTCCAATTCAGCAAGCGTTAAGGTCCCACGCTTGTTCAGGATCCAATCCCGCTGGACTCATCCACCTATTGGTGGACGGCTACCAGTGGGATGCCTGTTACAGGGAACAAGGAATGTGAACAATTAAGAAAGAACTGAATGGCTCGTTTAGAATTCAATCAACTGCTCGAAGCAGGTGTACACTTCGGACACCTTCGTCGCAAGTGGAACCCGAACATGGCTCCGTATATCTTCGCTGAGAAGAAAGGGATCCACATTATTGACCTCAATAAGACAGCTGCAAAGCTGGAGGAAGCCACCAACGCGATGAGGAGCATTGCGAAAAGTGGAAAGAAGATTCTTTTTGTTGCTACCAAGAAGCAAGCAAAGGATATTGTTGCCGATAAGGTGAAAGCCATCGGTATGCCCTACGTTACGGAGCGTTGGAGCGGTGGTATGTTGACCAACTTCGGTACGATCCGTCGTACGATCAAGAAGATGGCCACCATCGATCGCATGCGCACGGACGGCACCTTCGAGAATATGAGCAAGCGCGAGCGTCTCCAAGTGAGCCGCCAGCGTGATAAGATGGAGAAGAACCTCGGTTCCATCACCGACCTTACACGTTTGCCTAGCGCATTGTTCATCGTGGACATCATTAAGGAACACATTGCCGTAGCTGAAGCGCGCAAGTTGGGTATTCCAACATTCGCAATGGTGGATACCAACAGCGACCCGTCACTGATCGACTTCCCGATCCCGGCCAACGATGATGCAACAAAGAGCATCGAGCTGGTCATGAACGAGATGATCAAGGCCATCGAGGAAGGTCTCGAAGAGCGTAAGAACGATAAGAATGCTGTTCCGGATGATTCTGATGATGAGGCTGAAGAGGATGGCGGACCAAAAGCAAGAACGCTTCGTCCACGTAAAGATGCCGCTCAAAGAGCTGAAAAAGTTGAGCCAGCTGTAGCAGCAGCTGAAGCAACTGGAACGCCTAAGGCAGAAGCTCCTAATGCCGAAGAGCCAAAGGCAGAGACCGTAGAGGTTTCTGAAGGTGAGAAGGACGCTAATAGCGACGCTGAATAATTTACTTGTTGATCGGTCCGACCTGAACGGCTGGCCCGTTCAATGTTCGACGGATAACCAAACACCCCAAAAAAAATGACCACAATGGCTATTACTGCTGCCGATGTGAATAAGCTACGCCAAGCTACCGGTGCTGGTATGATGGATTGCAAAAAGGCTCTTATGGAGGCCAATGGCGACTTCGATGCCGCTGTTGATGTTCTCCGTAAACAAGGCCAGAAAGTAGCAGCCAAGCGTGCCGACCGTGACGCGAGCGAAGGCTTGGTGATCGCAACTACCACTGCTGATGGCACCCAAGGTGCGTTGGTATGTGTGAATTGCGAAACTGATTTCGTTGCCAAGAACGCCGACTTTACAAGTATGGCAGAGGCTATGGCGAAGATCGCGCTTGAGAATGGGCTCGATACCATTGATGCATTGAAAGCAGCCAAGTTCGACGGTAAATTGACCGTTGCTGAGAAGTTGATCGAACAGACCGGTGTGATCGGCGAAAAGATCGATATCAGTGCTTGCTCAATGGTGAAAGCACCCTACGTCTATGCATACAACCATCCCGGTAACAAGGTGGCAAGCATCGTTGGGTTGAATAAGGCCGGTTTTGAGAACGCAGCGAAGGACGTTGCCATGCAGATCGCTGCAATGGGTCCTATTGCGTTGGATAAGAGCAGCACGCCACAAAGTGTGATCGACAAAGAATTGGAGATCGGCAAGGAACTCGCTATCCAAGAAGGTAAGCCAGCTGAAATGGCTGAGAAGATCGCTCAAGGTCGTCTCAACAAATTCTTCAAGGAAAGCACGTTGCTCGCACAGGAATTCATCAAGGACAACAAGATGAACGTAGAGCAATACCTCCAGTCACAGGACAAGGAGCTTACCGCTACCGACTTCAAGCGTCACTCGTTGACCGTGTGATCACCATGAACGTTTAATTCAAGAACGGCTCCTTTAACAGGGGCCGTTTTTTTGTGCCTTTTTTCATTCTGTTCTTTCCAGCACACGTAAATTTCGCCTCACAAATTCGGATCATGGCCAACAAATACAAACGTATCCTCTTGAAACTTTCTGGTGAAAGCCTTATGGGTGATCAGGTCTATGGGATCGATAGCGCTCGACTGCGATCGTATGCCAAGGAGATCAAGGCAATTGCGGATCAAGGGGTACAAGTGGCCATTGTGATCGGTGGAGGTAACATCTATCGCGGTATGCAAGCCGAAGGAAGTGGCATCGATCGGGTGCAAGGAGACCACATGGGGATGTTGGCCACCATGATCAATAGTCTTGCCTTGCAAAGTGCCTTGGAAGAACAAGGCTATAAGACCCGCTTGATGAGCGCCATTAAAATGGAGCAGATCGCAGAACCGTTCATCCGTCGCCGGGCCGTGCGCCATTTGGAGAAAGGACGGATCGTGATCTTCGGAGCAGGAACAGGCAATCCGTATTTTACCACGGATACCGCCGCCAGTTTGCGCGCCATCGAAATAGAAGCCAATGTGATCCTGAAAGGCACGCGCGTGGATGGTATCTACAGCGCTGATCCAGAGAAGGATAAGACCGCGACCAAGTACGATCGAATTACGTTCGATGAGGTCTATTCCAAGGGCCTTAATGTTATGGACCTCACGGCATTCACGCTCTGCAAGGAGAATGATCTTCCCATAATCGTGTTCGACATGAATAAGCCCGGCAATCTCGGCAGGCTGGTTGCTGGTGAAAAAGTAGGGACCTTGGTTGAGCTTTAATACCCTATCACAAGCGCTGGTTTTAAGCAGTTCAGTTTGGACTGCCTAATTTCGCGCCCAATTCCTATTGCCAATGATCAATACAGCTACAGCTATCCAACAGTGCGAACAACACATGAAGAGTGCCGTTGAGCACTTGGATAATGAATTGACGAAGATCCGTGCGGGAGCCGCCAACCCTATGATGCTCGAAGGCGTTCGCGTGGATTATTACGGCCAGATGGTGCCCTTGACACAGGTATCAGCCATCAATAGTGGCGATGCGCGCACACTGTTCGTGAAGCCTTGGGAAAAGAACATGATCGATCCGATCGAAAAGGCCATCATCGGTGCCAATCTCGGTTTCAATCCGAGTAACAATGGTGAAAGTGTGATCATCCACGTCCCCATGCTTACCGAGGATCGTCGCAAAGCGTTGGTGAAGAACGCCCATGCGGAAGGTGAACATGCCAAAGTAGGCATCCGTAGTAGCCGCCAAAAAGCCATGGACGCGATCAAGCAAGCCAAGAAAGATGGTCTTCCGGAAGATGAAGCCAAAAGCCTCGATGGCGAGGTTGAAAAACTGACCGGGATCTACAACAAGAAAGTTGATGCGCTGATCGAGGCGAAGGAGAAGGATATCATGAAGGTGTGAACTGAGGTTTGCGACGATCATATTGGGCCGGGAAATGCCCCTAGCCTTTTCGTTAAACTCAGAACCGGACCACAAGGAACCCTTTCACGAATAGTGGTGTGCCTGGCGTGTAATGCAATTCGCTGAT
>JAGNUG010000043.1 GCA_017987115.1 Flavobacteriales bacterium
TGGTGTACGCCACGCCATCCACGCTCCATGTGTAGGTGTCGCACGCTGCGATCGCAGATGTGTTAATGATGCTTGGGGTAATGGTCAGCTCGAGGATCTCTGTATGGCATCCAACAGTGTTAGTATAGGTGCCACTGGTGGTGTATTCCAATCCATCCACATTCCAAGTGTAGTTGTCACATGCTGTGATCGTAGTTGTGTTGTTGGTAGTTGGTATTTCCGTGATCACAAAGTCAGCACTCGTAGCCGCGCATCCATTTGCAGTGACAACAACATTATATGTTCCAGGTGACGATACCGTAAGGTCCTGTTCGTTTTCTGTGGGGCTCCATGAATTGCCCAAAGCACTGCTGCTCGTAAGCGTTATTGACGTTCCAGAACAGAAAGTACTAGGTCCGCTGATCGTTGGCGTAGCCGGAATTGGCCTCTCGGTGATCACTTTGTTCGCGCTGGTGACCGAGCATCCGTTCGAGGTAACAGTTACAGAGTAGGTTCCTGCTGAATTTACCGTAATGCTCTGGGTTGTCTCGTTTCCAGGACTCCAAACGTTACCCGCAGGACTGCTGCTGGTGAGTGTTATGCTTGATCCTGCACAAAAGAAGTTTACCCCGGTAATCGTTGGCGCGACTGGGTTTGCAATTTCGGTAACTGAAACCGTTGCGCTTTGATCATTGCACGGTGCTGCTCCGGTCACAGTGTACAAGTAATCGCCCGGTATCATGGTTGCCGGGTCGTATCGGCCGTTGGTCACTGCGCTTGGCCCAGACCAACTACCGCCCGTTTGAGGGATTCCACCTAGTTGGTCGAATAGTGATACATCCGATGAGCTAGCACAGATGGAGAGGGTGCCATCGGTTCCTGGGTCAGGTGCAGGGATGACCTCGATGATATATGATCCCTCCACAGAACAACCACCTGAATTGAACGCATAGCGCAGTGTATGCAGGCCAGGAGTAGCGGTGGTCGGATCGAATAGGCCTGTACCGGGGTCAATGGTCCCTGTTTGGGTAGCGTCGGAGAAGATCCCACCGATCGGACTTGCAGTAATTGGGGAGATCGCGGCAGCATTGGTACAGATGGTTGCGACGTCATAGTCCAGATCCACTGTCGTCGGGATCACGTTGACCTCGAACTCACATGTCGCAGATAGCACACCAACGGTCGCGGTAGCGGTAACAGTGGTCGGTCCAAGGTTGAAGGAACTTCCCGACGCATGGCTGTATGTAACACTTACACTTCCTCCACAATTGTCGATCGCTGTTGCCGCGAATGTTGCAATAGCTGTGCATTCGCCGGGTAGCGCAGAAACATTAATTGAACTCGGGCATGTGATCACGGGTGCAATGGTGTCACGGATCCAGACCATGATTTCATGATCGATCTGATTGCCATGAAGATCGTTGATCTCCATAGTCATTTGTATCAACGTGTCCTGCGTGAAAACGGTACCGGCCAATGGCAACATGTTGTTCGTCCACGTGCTGCAATCGCTGATAATAACAGAGTCGCGCAGATCGGGGAATGCAAGCTGACAGTTGGCATCAAGGAAGTATTCGATATTGTCGTATAGTGAGGAATTCACGGTTGGTGCATCCTCGTCATTGACTGATATCGATTGCGTACATGAGTTGACGTTACCATGAATATCTACTGCGGACCAACCCACATTGTAGGGCGACCCGGACACGACCAACGTATCACCAGCTTGCGGTCCCGAGGTCCGCCAAATGGAATCGATCGCGCAATTATCTGTTGCGATAGCAATAACATTCGGCATGAGTACACCACAGTATGACGTATTCAACGATAGAATTTCATCCACAGGACAGGTAATAATCGGAACTTCACTATCCGTTACCGTGATCAGGAACGATTCCGAATTTGTATTCGATCCATCATCGGCGGTATAGGTAACGACCGTAGTGCCGACAGGGAATACATCTCCACTAATATGGTCAACGACAAGCGTAGCGCTACAGTTGTCGTTGACCGTGGGTTCTATCCACGTTACCGCTGCGCCGCAACCATTGACGTCTGTGGTCACATCGATATTATTCGGCATATCAACGATGGCGGGGTCCTGGTTGTCAGAAACCACGATCGGGAATGAACATTCAACCGTCGGATTGATACCATCCGATGCGGTGTAAGTGACCAGTGTTGTTCCAACGGGGAAGAATGATCCGCTTGATACCGATGGTGGAACGCTTATTATGAGCGTGCAGTTGTCGGTTGCCTCTGGAGGTGCGTAATTCACGATAGCTCCGCATGAACCCGGATCGGATGTTGCCGTTATGGTTCCTGGGCAATAGGTGAATGTCGGTGAACTGGTATCCTCTACATGCACAATGAAACTACATGTGGCCGTGAGTCCGGCCGCATCGGTCGCAATGAACTGTACAGGCGTATCGCCTAATGGAAAAACACTTCCACTGACCGGGCCGGTTTGCGATAGCGTAACGGTGCAATTGTCAGAAATAGAGGGAGAGTTGAATGTGACCACGGCGCCGCAAGTATTGGCATCAGCGCTCACGTTCATGTCAATAGGGCAGCCCGTAAGCGTTGGTGCCTGGTTGTCCACAACAGTTACTGTGAAAGTGCAAATACCGAAATTGCCGGAGCTGTCCGTAGCGCGGAATCGAACAAGTGTTGTACCTATTGGGAACAGGGATCCAGAAGCCAGACCAGCGGTACGTATTCTTACTATTGGTCCTGCACAATTATCCATAGCGGCCGGAAATCCGTAGTTGAATATTGCGCCACATTGACCTGGGGCTGAGTTCAACACCACACTGCTTGGGCAATTCGTAAATAATGGTTTGATCGTGTCTATCACTTGAATTGTGAACGAGCACGTTGTGCTGTTCGCATCGCTGTCAGTAACACGCCATAGTTGATCAGTGGTACCCACAGGGAACCCGGAGCCACTCGTGTATCCGCTACCATCGATCTGGACTGGTTGGCCAGCAGGCAGGGATTGGTCGTCACTGACCGATGGCGTAACATAGGTGAATACTTGTGTACAAGATGCAGCTGTACTGTATAGGGTCTCGTTGGATGGACATGTGATGATCGGCGCGTCGTTGCTGACCACGGTCACCGTGAACGTGCACACTGAAGAATTACCGTTGATGTCGGTTGCTGTGTAGGTTATTGTATGGTTGCCGATCGCGAAGAATGATCCTGGTGCCTGACCTGTGGTTTGGACCATGGATGCGACACTGCAATTATCCGAGGCGGTCGGGGCGATCCAGTTGACCGCAGTCCCTGCCGTAGAGAGAGGCGCTTGAATTGAGATATTGCTTGGACATCCAATGATCGAAGGAACCTGTTGGTCCTGAACCGTCACGTTGAATGTGCAACTCATCGTACGGCTCGAGCTGTCAGTTGCCACATAAGTGACCTGTGTAGTTCCAACGGGGAAGAAGTCTCCGCTCGCTGGGCCTTGGGTACGGTCCACTCGGAACAAGCAATTATCTGAGAATACAGGTACTGAATAGGAAATATTCGCTCCGCAGCTTCCAAGATCCGTAGGTGTACTGAAATTGGTCAGGCAATTTGTAACGGTTGGGTTCTGGTTGTCGACCACCGTGATCGTAAATGAACATGTGCTAACATTTCCGGATTGGTCCGCGAATGTGAATGTCCGCGTTGTAACCCCAACTCGGTACGCGTTACCAAAGCCAGGACCTGAACCAGCAGTGCCATCCACATTAGCGATGACACTCGTACTTATCACCGATCCGCAGTTATCCGTAGCCGTAGGAGCCGTGAAGTTATAGGTAGCGCTACATTGACCAGGAGCAGCATTCAGCGTGACATTCGTAGGGCAACCGGTTATGACCGGGGCTGTGTTATCCACTGCAGTGATGGTGACATTGCAGGATGTGGAGTTCCCTGCGGCATCGGATGCCGTAATGGTGACCACGTGGGTTCCTTTGCTTACAACTGTACCCGCAGCAGGAGATTGAACCCAGGTCAAAGAAGTAGAGCAATTGTCCGTGCCAATGGCGTTCGGAATAAGGTCCGGGATGGCTACCTGGCAAGTTGTTCCTACGGATATGGTCTGAGCGGATGGGCAGGTGGTGATCACTGGCGAAACGTTGTCATTGACCTGTACGGTATAAGTGGCGCTTGCAGCGGTTCCACATCCTGTCACCCCCACGCGGACCCGGTATTGGGTCGTGTTCGAAAGATTGACGAAGGAAAGTACATTGGTTGTGTTCGCTATGGTCGTGCTGGTCATGAAACCATCCATGCTGCTGACCCATGCCAGTATGTCCCCAGTGTATCCAGAGAGTGTGAGCGTGCCGGCGTTGCTACCCGGACATTGCGGACCTGCGACGGATGAACTGATGGTACCACCAACGGGTGCGGCCTGAACACTGATCGTATTTGTTGTGGCCGTTGCACACGGAGCAGTTCCGACCGTGTAGGTTATATCAATTGGTCCAGAAAGACCCGAAGGGTTGAAGGTGCTTCCAGAAACTCCTGTCCCGGACCATGTGCCACCTAGGTCGTTGCCGAATTCATAATAAACTCCATCCACATGGAATGTGCTGCTGCCTGAAGCCCTGGTGAGCCTTACATAACGGGCGGGGTTCGTGAGTTGAATGGTACTGTATACATCCGATGTGGATGAAGTAGTGAACGAGCTTTGAGCGATGGACGGAGGGTCATTGGTTCCGGCAAGTACCGTTGCTGTTGCAGTGCCACTGGCAGCCTTCCAAAGTATCCGGATTATACCACCGGCTGGAACGGTGACTCCAAGATCCATAGTGACATAACTACCCACCGAATTGAACGATGCATAACTACCGGTGACCAAACCCTGTGCACCTGCGGGGCTAGTAACCGAATTGCTACTGGTATATCCGGTCGCTCCGCCGCTCGTATAGTTAGTTAACAATGAACTAAGGTTCAATGAAGCGGAATTGGAACACATCATGGCTGGAGCTGTCCAAGCCGATTGATCCAGGCCTCCGGCCATCGAGAACGTACTCTTTACAACGAAACCGTTCGCGTTGCTTCCAAATCCTGGTATTGAGATCGGACCGATCGAAAGGTCTTCTTTAAAGAAACCACCTGAAATAATATTCCCTTGAAGGTCTGCTGCAATGCATGAACCAAATGCGTCTTCGGAGCTTGTATGACCATTGATCGTGAGGCATGAACCTGAGGGTCGGAAACTTGCAACGTAGGGTTGCAACTTGTTCACCGAGGCGCTTAAATATCTGTTCCCGATCGTAATGTTACTATCGTAGGTACCTGTTACATGAACAACTCCATTCTGACCGATGGCGATACCACTGCCGCCGATGGTATGCGTGTCACCCGTTGTAGTACCTGTGGTCACCCATTGAAATTGACCGTTGCTGCTTGAAAGACGGCCGAGAAAGAAAAGATCATGGGTACCCGTATTTACATTACCTACTCCAGGGAAATTGGTGGGAGCGTGCGTGCTCGATGTGAGATAGACCGCGCCACAACCGGTAGCAAGGCTTGCTGGCCCTTTGTAAGAGTCATCATTTTCGTTCACAGCGACGGTCCAACTATGCGACGCAGATGCCGTGAAAGCACTCACCCTTAGGTCCCAATTATCCGATGCATTTGAACTGGCAAGTGTATTTCCGCTAGGTCCATACCATTTAAGATCGGTATTTTGTGTTCGGAATGCGACGTAAACGTTGTCTTCATCAGCTGCAACGCTGTGAGCAATTTCATCGTTACCGGCTCCCCCGGATACCAGCCATTGTCCGTTACCTGTTAGGTCGAACTTGATCAGAACAAGGTTATTCTTGTTATCCGGCAGGCTATTGGATACTATTCCGAACGGAGTGGAGATGCGGCCATTTACGGTGCCCATTACATAGACAGCGTTATTTGATACCGCTATGCTGGCAGGTGTGGCATCATTACTTGTTCCGATCTGCGAACACCAGCGCATGGTACCATCAGCAGCATATGACACAATGAACCAATTGAGGTTCCCATTGCCGACCAGAACACCGGATCCGAGTGCGGATAGACCATGCAGGTCGATCGTGTTCTTGAACCAACCCGTTATATAGCTGTTGCCATTGGCATCCAGCGCTATCCCAGTGGCCTTGCTTGTTCCAGTATTGCTTGGTGTAAATCCCCATGCAAGAGTGCCGTTGGTATTGTATTTGAGCAGGAATGCATCCTGTCCACCGCTGACATTACCTGCTGTGCCTGAGATCGCGCCAGTACTTTCCGTATAGCCGGTCGCGTATACCGCACCCGATGCGTTGTCGATAGCTACGCCGGTCACCTCCTCGTCGTCATTACCATTGATCCCTTTCGCCCACGCCGAAGCATATGTTTGGGCAACAAGTACATGACCCGAAAGGACCAAGAACAGGAAAAGTGTCGCACAGCGACTGACCGCATGGATTTGTCTTGGATAGATGGTCATTCCTTGTCTTTTCAGCTCAGATGGGCGAAATGGACCCAGTGTGAACTACCGCTTTTAACGGATGAATGGCGAAATGGTTTCGACGAAATCACATAGATCATCTCCGCGTTCGTTACTTTATCGGGTAACACGCATTCAACAGTGCAACAGGAGTAAATGGATCCCCAACATGAGATCGCACAAATACTGGCCGCGCAAGGGGATAGCCGTCGTTTCACGCCGTTGTACGAGCGCTATTTCAGTGATATATTCCGATTCATTCTGCGCCGAGCCACGGATCATGAACTCACTGCTGACCTTACACAGCAAACTTTTCTCAAGGCTATGCTGGCTTTACCGAAGTACGAAGCCCGTGGGACGCCATTTCGAGCATGGCTCTACCGGATAGCGCTTAATGAATTACGCATGCATTGGCGGAAACGGAAGGAAGTAGTCGTGAACATCAGTTTTCTAGAGGCTAAAGGCCTCTCGGATGTCATCGGTCTATCTGATGAGGATGAGCGTATGCAACGATTGGCACTTGCACTAGGTGAGCTGAATGTTGAGAAGGCTAGACTGATCGAACTACGCTTTATGGATGGTCTGAGTTTTGCAGAAATGGGTGATGTGTTAGGAATAGGTGAGGATGCGGCCAAGATGCGTACTCATCGTGTATTGACCATATTACGATCGTACCTTGTTCAACGCGCATGAAGCAGCGCTATCACATATCACCTAAGGGCCAGAAGGAGCCAACTGAAGCGGAGATCGCGAAATTCCGTGACCCCAAGAAATTGATCTACAACTATCAGAAAGCGCAGCAACTCCTTCATCGAAAACCGATCTATAAGGATCCGAAGGCGTTCTTGGTTCTGCTTGTCATCGTATTGCTCGCGTATATTCTAAGCGAACGAGCGCACGACCCGGTGAAAAGTGAAGTTCCTGATATGATGGAACAATTAGAACCGGATAGCGATCAACGTCATGATCGGAGCGTTCCATAAGGTCATTCAATAGGCACCTACAACGTACTGCATGGGAGTAGCTATTGACCAACCCAAAGGCTCAATTGCCGGTTAGGTCGATGGTGTAACACTACGTCTATGGGATCTGCTGATGTCGCTGATTGGTTGGAACGATACCACCAATATTATCGAGAATGATATCCCGGTCGTTTTTCATCAAAGTATACTTGACCACACCATCCAAGTTGACATCTTCTCCATGATATCCCAGAACCGTGTTTGTCGGTATAACACCACCGATCATTAAAAGAATTATATCCCTATCACCGCCCGGGCCAGTATAGACCACGTGCCCATCACTACTAACGTCACCAGCCCAAAGCATCTCTTTCCCACCGACTATTTTCACGGGTTCGATCCCGTATAGTGGAACCGAGCCATTGGTCATATCCACAAGTGTTGTTGAAGTATTGAGCAGGAACGGCATGGCAGATACAGCAGGTAAGTGATTGCGATGCCTGATAGCGATGCGATATGATCCCGGCGGAGATGTGAATTCCAAAGGATCCAAGGAGTTGGGTTTGTGTACGGCACCGTTTCGTCGCAAGATCCCTGCTCTGGATTCGATCACCGTAGATCCGGCAATATCGCGCAATTCAACCACCACCCAGTCTACGGCCATATCATCTGGCGTTCCCGGGTTGGGGTCCAATGCGCCAAGGGAGACCGATTCGCCGCCTCCGCCAACGAACGTATAACCCAACGCAGAGTATGGCTCTTGCAACGGGACATAATTCGCCGTGACCAGATCACCGCTCATGAGGGTCGTACCTCTGTCGGCTCCTTGTAGCCACATGATCGGACTTACCAGGAGAGTAGAGCTCGGCGTTCCGGCACACGTACATGTACCGTCAATGATATCGTTGCTTGTCGAAGGATCAAGGTCATCACATGGTGCACCCAGATATATGGCCGGGTCATTATCCACACAATCAGTGCTTTCGGCGCTGGAGTTGGGCGGTTGGGGGCAACCCATTTCAGGAAGCGGGAAACTGCCATAGCCATCACCGTCGTTATCCGCATACCACTGCGTTGCATTGATGAATGGATCGGTATCGTCACAATCGATGCTGTTCGTGGAGGAGTTCGGTGGTTGCGAACATCCGGTTATCGTACTTGCAGCATCTCCATAACCATCACCATCAAGATCGGCGAACCAGATCGTTTCAGGATTGAGGAGCGGGTCGAAGTCATTGCAGTCATCCTGGGTCGCTGCATAACCTATCGGTTGCGTACAGCTGATCGTAGTCAAACCGAATTGAGCACCGTATCCGTCACCGTCAATATCCTCATACCACACGATCTCCGTGATCTGCGGATCGGAATCATCACAATCAGTATTGTTGGCCGTTGCATTGGGTGGTTGGAAACATCCGGTCACTGTATTCGAAGCATCTCCGTAACCGTCGCCATCAAGATCCGCATACCAGATCGTCGCAGGATTTACGTTCGGGTCGAAGTCGTTGCAATCGTCGTTGGTGCTGACATACCCGATCGGTAGGGTGCAACTTGTTATCGTGAAACCGAATTGGCTACCGTAACCGTCACCATCCAGGTCCTCGTACCACACGATCTCCGTAATTGCCGGGTTCGTATCGTCGCAGTCCGTGTTGTTGGTTGTTGAATTCGGTGGTTGAAAGCAACCCGTAACGGTGTTATTCGGGTCGCCGAAGCCATCACCATCCAGATCAGAGAACCAAACGGTTTCTGGGTTTGCGGCAGGATCGAAATCGTTACAGTCCTGATCGTTCGCTACATATCCCGGTATTTGATCGCATTGTATGATGAAATTGAATTGATCACCGTACCCATCACCATCAAGATCCATATACCACAGGATCTCATAGACCAATGGATCGGTATCATCGCAATCTAAATTGTCCACGGATGTATTGGGCGGCTGCATGCACGCCATGACGGGGCTGTTTGGGTCACCGTGGAGATCACCATCGAGATCAGCGTACCAAACGGTATTCGGATTCAATTGCGGGTTGAAATCGTCACAATCATCATTGGTCGGGGAATATCCGGGTGGCTGCGTGCAGCTAACGACCGGAAAACCGAACATGTCCCCAAAGCCGTCAATGTCCAGATCCGGGTACCAGCTCAGCTCTGTGATCGCCGGGTTCGTATCATCGCAATCGGAGTTGTTTGCAGTGGCACCGGGTGGGGTAGTGCAACCCGTTACGGTATTCAAGGGGTCTCCGAAACCATCGCTATCGGCGTCCACGTACCATATCGTATTTGGGTTGATCAACGGATTCTGGTCATCGCAATCAGCAGGAACCGCATAATAACCGGTTGGTTGTGTACAGCTGAAAATGGAATTGAAAATCCCTGCGAAACCATCACCATCCTCATCCTGGAACCACATAAGTTCCGTGATCCCTGGATCCGTGTCGTCACAATCATTACTGTTGGAAACACCGTTGGGTGGCTGAATGCACCCAAGTATGGTCGTATTCGGGTCTCCATACCCGTCCATATCATTATCTGCGTACCAGGTAGGAGCCACCCCGATCCCTGGGTTGGTGTCATCACAATCATCTGCATTGGTAACAGTGCCTACAGGTTGCGTGCACGCAACGGTTGGCGCATTGGGGTCTCCATAACCGTCACTGTCAGCATCGGCGTACCAGGTAGATGATATGCAATCGCTGTTCAGTCGAGCGATGCGGCTCCGACTTATGGAGTTAAAGGTGGTGAAGAGTCCCCCACAGATCACCTTTTCATCCGATTGGATCGAGATCGATAAGACACTATTGTCAAAATTACCTGTACTTCCGAATGATAGGTCCAAAGAGCCGTCGGACTCCAATCGGACCAGATACGGTCTGGACACACCGTTGAACGTTTGGAAAGGTCCGCCCATCAGGATCTTTCCATCTGCTTGCTGAGCGAGGTCCACAGTGGTTTGGGTTGGCGATGTGAAGCCACTGCCACCAATATTGAACCCAGTATCCAAAGAACCGTCTTCCAATAATCGGCAAACCCCATTGATCGATACGCCATTTATACTTGTGAAATATCCGACTACAACGACCTTATTATCGGATTGGACCAGTATTCCACCAACGGTATTATCTGCCCCCGTTCCAAGATCAAATCCGCTATCCAACGAACCGTCGGGCATTAACTGGGTGATCCTATTCTGGGTAACGCCAGCGTACGTTGTGAATCCTCCACCAACGAGGATCCTACCGTTGGGCCGGACCGTTATGGACCGCACGACACCATTGAATCCGGTTCCGGTATTGAAAGTAGCGTCCAAGGTTCCATCAGCATTGAGCCGTGCAATACGACTGATAAGGCTGCCCCCAACAATTAGGAAGCTTCCACCGATCAGGACCCTACCATCCGGTTGGAGCGCTAACGATAGCACTTGTTGGTTGATCGTTCCTGGAATGAAGGATCCGTTCAGACTTCCGTCACTATTAAGTCGCGCAACCCTGGACCTACTGATACCATTGTAAGCTGTGAAATCACCGGCCACGATGATGGTACCTGACGCTTCCAACTCAATATCGAAGATCCCGCCATTGAATCCGGTTCCTTGCTGAACAAAACTGTTGTCGATGCTACCATCTGGATTCAATCGAACAAGGTAGCTTCTTGGTTGGTCGTTGAACATCGAAAAGCCTCCACCAATCAGGATCTTTCCGTCAGGTTGTATGATCGTAGCGAGAACCGATGAGCTGGCACCGGTCCCTGGGTCGAACGCACTATCCAAACTGCCTGACTGTCCCAAGGCAACTTCAGAAAAGCTGAATAGGACTAATGCAGAAAGCAAAGCTTTAAACCGGGTAGAGTTGGTCATGGTCCAAGAATTTGACCGCCAGTCCAAAGGCGGGAGTTAAGAGGTGTGCGAAGCACAAGAGTGGCGTAAAATTAAGGGACCGGATCGAGATATGAACAATTGATCGTGAACTACGATTTTTTGAGGGTGGTTTTAACAACATCGATTGGTGCTTTTAAATGTTGAAGATGGATCTTTGATCGACCATTTTCCCTATTATAATTAGATGGTTGTAAGAGTTATTAGATCGTCAAAGCGAACGGAATGTGGGATTTTTTGTGAAAGTCCATGCATACTGATCGATACATTGCAGTCCTGAAAGATCAAAATCCATGAAGAAGTTTTTTTGCGTCAGTGCTTTGCTGGCCTTCGTTTCCCTGCATATTCCCGTTTTCGCTCACGAGGGCATGTGGTTACCCACGGTCCTGAAGAGTATTGAAGGTGATATGCAGACTGCCGGTCTACAACTCACTGCCGAGGATATCTACAGCTTGAACAATGGAAGTCTGAAGGACGCGATCGTTCTGTTCGGCGGGGGTTGTACGGCCGAAGTGATCAGCGGAAAGGGCTTGATCCTGACCAATCACCATTGCGGTTTCAGTGCGATCAGTCATCACAGTTCGCTCGATAATGACCTATTGAAGAACGGATTCTGGGCCAAGGATCTGCAAGCGGAGCTTCGGAACCCATCACTTACGGCCACTTTCGTGGTACGCATGGAAGACGTTACGGATCAGGTTCTGCCTGAGCTTGCAGGCAGCCTTAGTGAAACTGAGCGGCAGGCCGCTGTGGATCAACTCTCGGATGAGATCGCGAAGAACGCCGTTAAGGGTACCCATTATCAGGCCGTGGTTCGGCCATTCAATTATGGCAACAGCTATTATTTGATCGTCACAGAGACCTTCAGAGATGTACGATTGGTCGGAGCTCCACCCAGCGCTATTGGTAAATTCGGTGGTGATACGGACAACTGGATGTGGCCACGACACAATGCGGATTTCAGCATGTTCCGGATCTATGCAGGAGCGAACAATGAACCGGCAGATGTTTCCGATTCGAATGTTCCTTTCATGCCGCGCCATGTGCTTCCTATTAGTATGGATGGTGTCAAGGAAGGTGATTTTGCAATGATCTTCGGTTTTCCGGGTAATACGCAGCGTTACTTGAGTTCCTATGCCGTGGACTACGTGGTGAATGTTTCAGATCCCATGCGCATTGAGATGAGGACGGCGAGCCTGGGGGTGATCGACGCGGCCATGCGAAGCGATGATCTGACCCGATTGCGCTACGCGGATAAACAAGCGGGCATTAGCAATGCGTGGAAAAAGTGGATCGGGGAAGTCCGAGGACTTAAAGAACTGAACACGTTGGAACGTAAGCGTGAATATGAAAAGACGTATACGGCGAAGGCCCTAGCGGATGGTCGTAAGGACTTCGCCAAGGTATTGCCGGAATTGAATGCTCTTTACATGGAATATGTACCTTATGCAAAAGCCCGCGACCTGTTCGTTGAAATGGCATACTACGGTCCGCAAGCGTTGCGCTACGCAGATGGTTTCAGGGGCATTGTTGAAGGGCATGAGAGATTGAGTGCAGAGGGAAAATTGAATGATGCAATTGCTGAGCGGTTGCGTGCTTCAGAAGGCTATTTTGCGGATTATGATAGGGAAGTGGATAAGCGGATCTTCAAAGCGCTTTTGCCGATCTACCGTAAATATGTACCGGCCGAATTAGCACCTGACTTCTTGAACGAGATCGACACAAAATACAGTGGCGACGGCGATGCTTGGATCGAGACACTATATGCTCAAAGTCCTTTTGTGGACCACTTGAAATTGAAGGGAGCATTCGTATCACCGAAAGGCAAGAAGCTGCAAAAACTGACATCCGATCCGTTGTATAAGGTATCGCGCGAATTGTTCTCGAATTTTGTGGAGAAGGTGCGCCCGAGGCATACGGAACTAAGTGATGGAATTGAAGCCGCAATGCGGAAGTACGTGGAAGGTATGATGGTGCTATATCCCGAAAAGACCTATTGGCCGGATGCAAACAGTACGTTGCGGCTGTCATACGGTAAAGTTGAAGGAAGTGCCCCACGGGATGGAGTTGAGTTCTTGCCATACACTACGCTGGATGGCGTAGTTGAGAAATACATCCCCGGTGATGTGGAATTCGATCTTCCTGAGCGGTTATTGGAACTGCATAAGGCCAAGGATTACGGCGCGTATGCCGTGAATGGATCGGTACCGGTCTGTTTCACGAGCAGTTTACATACCACGGGGGGGAATAGTGGAAGTCCGGTATTGAACGGAAAGGGAGAACTGATCGGGATCAATTTTGACCGCAGTTGGGAGAGCACCATGAGCGATATCCAATTCGACCCCGACAAATGCCGCAATATCAGCGTGGACATCCGCTACGTCCTTTTCCTCGTGGATAAGTTCGCAGGAGCTTCACACCTGGTGTCCGAAATGAAATTAGTCCGTAACACCGATCCAAAGGTCATCGACCTACCCATACACCGATGAGCAACACCGAATGGACCGTAGAGGATGGCAAACTTTGCCGAAGATTCAAGTTCAAGGATTTCAGTGAAGCATTCGCGTTCATGGCGCGCGTGGCACTGGTCGCTGAGAAGATGGGGCATCACCCGGATTGGACCAATGTCTACAACACAGTTGACATTGCGTTGAATACGCATGATGCCGGCGGAGCTATCACCGAGAAGGATCACAAGTTGGCAGCGGCCATCGACCGGATCATCGCAAACGAGTGAACCTTGAACGGAAAGAAGCCAAAAAAAAAAAGGGCCGCTCTGATAAGAGCGGCCCTTCGCAAATTAGTGCAATGATCTAGCTAGCAACCTTAACTGGTCCTGCGCCACCAGCACCAGGTGCTACGTTCGCTTTGATCCGGAGTATCGTCTCTTTTGGTTCGGTGTTCGCAGTAACCGTAACCGTTTTGGTCTGTGCGTTCTCCTGTTTGCCAGGCTTATACACAACTTTGATATCGCCGGTTCCTCCAGGTGGGATAGGCTCTTTCGGGTATTCCGGAACCGTACAACCGCAGCTGCCAACAGCGTTCTCAATGATCAACGGCTCTGTACCGGAGTTTGTGAAGTTGAACACATATTCATTCTCGGAATCCTGCTTGATGTTACCGAAATCATGCTCGTAACTACCAAAGGTCGCAGTGGTCTTAGGTGTATTGTCCACTTTCTCGGTCGCACCAGCGGTAGGGTCGAAAACTTCACCTGTAGAGGCTGGGTTCGCAACAATACTGGAGGAACCACTCGGGTTCGACGCAGCAATACTGCTTGATTCGGATGCACCGCTGAATTGCTTCACGGCCAAAGCCACCAATGCAATAGCGATAACGGAAAGGAGGGCTATCTGTATCTTGTCTTTCATAACGTGGGTTTCGTTTCGGGTTGCAAATTTAAGGGTTCCTCGCAGATCCGCACAAGGATTGACAAACTGTTAACAGAATAAGGCATAGGTCCAGGAGCAGTTCTTCTCAAATGACAAGCGCCTATCCGATCAAGGCTTCGCCATTCCTAGCTTCTGGAACGTATTGTCCGTTAATGCTTCGATGGCTCGCTGGAAACTACGATCAACAGGATTATCAGTGTTGATGACCTGCCAATAGGCTGATGTGTCCCATAGGTCGCGGGCGATAAGTGCTTTCAAACGCAATGCGATCAGGTCCTTCGAGCGTATCTTATCAGCAGGGTCAATTTCAATGCTTTCCTGTTCAGCGGATCTTTCAAGCCCTTTGAAAAGGTCCGGACCAATAACAAAGTCCTTATCGAACTCTGCCACGTTATGGAATTGAGTAAGCAACGTCCTACGGTTCTCATCCACATAGGCCAATGCGTATGTGTTCAGTACACCTTTCCTGACCAGCTGGCCGAAATAGGGCGAACTCAACGTCGTATCAATGGGTACGAACACGTCAGGCATGATGCCTCCACCGCCATAAACAATGCGTTTGTTCATGGTGAAGAACTTAACCGTATCCGTCGTATGGATGCTATCAACACTCGACAATTCGCCTTTTTCCAGACGCTCTATCCGTTCTCGCTGGTAGGCTTCAACACCTTCATCGTATGGTTTTTGGATCGATCTACCGGAAGGGGTATAATACCTTGAAACCGTTAGACGTACCGCAGAGCCATCCGGCAACATTACCGGGCGCTGGACCAGCCCCTTTCCGAAAGAACGTCGACCTACCACCAGCCCACGGTCCCAATCCTGTATCGCTCCGCTAACGATCTCACTGGCACTGGCTGAACCCTCATCCACCATGACCACAAGTTTGCCTTTCTCCATACGACCATCCTTGGTGGCATATGTGTCATCACGGGGCGATGTACGACCTTCGGTGTAGACTATGAGCTTTTTGTCGCCTAGGAATTCATCCGCCATATCAATGGCAGTGCGCAAATAGCCACCGCCATTCCCTTGGAGGTCCAATATCATATCCTCCATGCCAAGTGCTTTCAGTTCATCCAGCTTACTGCGGAACTCGTTCATCGTGGTCGCGCTGAACCGACTAACTTTAATGTATCCGATCGACGGTGTAGCCATATATGCGGCTTCAACACTATAGATCGGGATCTTGTCACGCGTTATGGTAAAATCCAATGGGTCGGATTCGCCCCTTCGCAGAATTGAAACATTCACTTTGGAACCCTTCTTCCCGCGTAAACGCTCCATAACATCGCTGTTCTTGAAACCGACACCGGCAACATTCTCCGTATCTATTCCAATGATCCGATCACCGGCACGGATCCCGAGACGTTCACTAGGCCCGCCAGCAATGGCATCCACCACATAGATAGTATCCTTTACAATGTTGAACTGGATACCAACCCCTTCGAAATTACCTTTCAAAGGTTCATTCACGTCTTCCAGATCTTCACGTGGGATATAGATGGAATGCGGATCCAACTCTTCGAGCATGCTTACAATGGCCGCATCGATCAAATGTTCGTCATCCACACTATCCACGTACATTTTATTGATGTGGTAGAGCAAGGACTCCACTTTGGCAGCGGATCCTGCGTTGATCTGTGCATGTGCAGAAGCACAGAGGAACAACACGGACAAAGCACCCAAAGTGCCGCGAGAGATCAGTTTGAAGCTAATGCGCATGATGCAATGTAACGAGATAAGGCGTGTAACGGTTTCCGATCGGAGTTAAGATGCGTTAACGGATGTGGAATTCACTTCCTTTCCTCAGTGTGCCGTTGAAGTATTTCGAAACGCGTGCCAGCTTTCCTTTTTCAAAGTATTTCCACTTGCCGTGCTTGAGTCCTTTCTTGTAATGGCCGACTATCCCTTGCGATCGAAAAGCCCATGTGCCCTCCCGCATACCGTTCCTGTACTGGCCTTTCAGTGTGACACGACCCTGTTCATTGTACTCCGTCCAATCCCCATGCAGTGAACCGTATCCATACACGGCGAATATCAATGGTCTACCACTTGGATAGAATGCGCGGTAAACACCACTCGGTTTACCACGTTTCATCATTAGCTGCACAGCAACAGTACCCGGCGCATGGGCATAATGCCCGGTCAGCGTGTATTGCTCGGAAGGTTCAATAGGCTCGTACACGACAGCATAAGCGTGTGTATTGTTGCCATCGGGTACGTACAACGTGTCCGGTTGTGCGTAACCGAACGTGCAGAAAACCAAAGCCGAGGTGAAAAGAAATGGGCGCATTTGGAGCGCAAAGATCGTTGTCCTGTCGTGAAATACCGTGAACTACTGATCAGTTGGTTGAGCTACCAACCCTGCACGTGAAGTGTGTTACAAGTTTCCTCCCATACTGATCCGTAAGTGTTAGTGCGTGTGACCCATCGTTCATATCAACGGTAAGTTCATGTTCATGACGAGTTGTTCCTATCGGTTCGCCATCCAGATCCCAATGAAGAGTGGCATCCGGATCCCTGTGCGTTGCTTGTAGGACAACTCTTCCGGTCGTGCCTTTCAACTGCACCGGTATCAGGATCCGGGCATTATTTTCCGGGTAGATCATCTCGATATGGGGAATTCCCTCAACTGGTATAGCACCTGCGGCCCATGGTGGAACGGACCTATAATTCGAATGGGTTTGAACATAATAGTGCTCCATGGCGGGAGGCAATATGAACCAACTTTTCATGTGTGCATTTGGTCCAGGACGAACACGTTCGGTACTGGTTCCATTAACGAGGATCCGCTGGTGATAGGGGCAAAGAGATGTTCGAGCTGCGTTCCGAACGATCCATAGAGTATCCACTACGTCGCAATCAACCCCTGCGCGATATCCACTGGTCCGGCAAATATTCATGTGGTCCAGATCATCGAATGGTGGGTCGAATCCTCTTCCATCAGGTAATGCCCCGAATGCTTCGAATAGCAAAGGTGCCGCAGCCAGCGATCCGGTCAGCCCTGGTCTACCTTCACCACTGGCATTTCCGGTCCATATGCCTACAGCATAACGATCCGTTACTCCGATCGCCCAAGCATCACGATGTCCAAAACTGGTTCCTGTCTTCCAAGCGATCCGTTCACTACCGGAAAAGTGCTGCCAACCGGTCTCCATATCCGGTCTGTTCAATTGTTGAAGCGCAGCGATGGTATGGTGAATTGCACCAGCCGAAAGGGCAAGCGGGCCATCAGTTTCCGGTGATCGGTCCGCGTTCATGGTCACAACAGGAGGATGAATGTCCTTTGAATTTGAACCAGGGTCTCCATTGTAGTTGAGAAGGATACGCGCCATTGATGCATAGGCACCAGTGAGCTCCCAAAGCGTGCTTTCGGCGCCACCAATGATCAATGAAAGGCCATAATTGCCTGCGCTTCTATCCACATGATGAAGTCCCATGGACCGCAAAGTCCGCAACGTGCGTTCAATGCCATGCTCGTGCAACGCACGTACAGCAGGTATATTCAGCGACCGGGCAAGTGCTTGCGAGGCTGGTACTGCTCCGTCATAGCCATCATCAAAATTTCGAGGAGCGAAGCCGTCGTAATGCGTAGGAAGATCCGCCACCAATTGGTCAGGCATTAGTTCACCGCTTTGCAGCATATCGGCGTACAGGAATGGTTTCAATAGACTACCCGTGCTTCTTCTGGCTTGTATGATATCAACAGCACCTGCATGTTGCGCACCTGCGGTGCTAAGATTCCCAACATAGGCCAACACTTCACCCGAAGGTACATCCAGTACCAACATGGCGGCATTGTGTACTTCATTGGCTTGCAGACCGATGGCATATCGCTCCATCATTGTGGTGCAACGTTGTTGCAATTCCGCGTTCAATGTGCTGGTGATACGCTTCCCTTCAAGCCCGCTATTTTGTAGCGTAGAAAGTAGATGTGGAGCCGTTCTTGGCAATGGACGCGGTGCATTCGGCAAGGGTTCTTCCAATGCGAGTTTCCATTCCATTGAGTCCAATACCTGTGTTTGAAGCAGCCGTGTAAGCAAACGGTCCCTCTTCGCTTTCAATGGGCCTCTTCCTTGGCCTGGATGCAATTGAGAAGGTGCATTCGGAAGAACAGCGAGCAACGCATTCTCCGCCCAGCTGAGTGCATCCGGTGAACGGCCGTACCAACGCCATGAGGCAGCTTCCAAACCAACAACGTTGGCACCGAACGGAGCGTTGGAGCCATACAATTGGAGGATCTCATCTTTGCTATAGCGTACCTCGAGTCGTACGGCCAAAACCATTTCCATCAATTTATTGAAGTAGTTGCGGCTCCTATGCTGCATGGCCATACGTGCCACTTGCATGGTAATAGTGGATCCACCACTAACCGTTCTGCCTGCGTGGTAGTTCTGCTTCATGGCGCGCAGCAACGATGGTAAGTGTATACCCCAATGTGATCTGAAATTCCGGTCCTCGAACTCCAATAAACACTGTTCGAAACGTAAAGGGATGCTGTCCGTGTCAGGCATGCGCCACTGGCCATCTGCAGCAACAGTAGCGCCAAGGAATGCACCATTTCTATCCAACAGAACTGTGGAGTGAGGCGAATCAAATAGTGGGTCCATCGTCCCCCATCTCATCCAAGCCAAAAGCAGGGTAAGCACCAATGCAGGCCATCTTAACCTGTGAAGAACGCTATGGATGGTACGAGGCATGCTGGGCAAAGATCCGTTGTTTCAAAGAACCTCGGAGAAACCGAAGAAATTGTGCTAGAGCGAAATGGTCAATGGCCTAGGAAACAACAACGCCGTAAATTCGTCGTTCGATCCTTATCGCGTTCGAACCATGTCGAGATCCATTGTTACACTTCTTGGTTTGCTTTTCATTGTGAATGTGGGCTATTCCCAGAAGCAAGTTGGAGAGGTTACTGGCTTATATCCGGTAGAAGCGGATCACATCCGTATACCCGAGTTTACTGCACGTTCCTTCGATCAACGTAAAGCCGAACTCGATGATATTCTGCGAGAGGAGAATGGCGCATTGCGGTTATATGGTCGCTTTTTACCTGTTGGAGTGAGTACCAACTCACACGGTGCATGGAGTACCTTGGCGAATGGTGATCCGGTTTGGCGTATTCGGATACGATCCACTGAAGCACTTGCCACGGAATTGTTCTTCCGAAACGTCCAGTTGGCTGAAGATGCGCGTTTGGATGTATTTGATGAAAGTGGGGAGCAGCATTTTGGAGGCTACATGCAGGATGACATCGGTCGTGATGGTTCATTCTCCACACCAATGGTCTACGGTGGAACGTGCATCGTAACCTATAGTGGGCGATCGCTGCGAACGGATCTCGAGGCATTTACGATCTCAGCGTTATCACATGCTTACCGCGATGTTGTACAGGAGAAGTCGGGTAGTTGCGAGGTGGATGTGAACTGTTCGGAAGGGAGCGGTTATGAGACGATACGAGATGCTGTAGTTCGGATCCGTGTCGTTGTTCCGGCAGGTACCGGTAGGTGTTCCGGGACCCTCATGAACAATACGGATCAAGACTGTAAACCGTATGTCTTAACTGCTATGCATTGTGGAGATGGATCAACAGAGGATAATTTCAATAACTATCAATTCTTCTTCAATTATCAACGTTCTGAATGTGCAGGCTCGGACGGGTCCTTGGGTCAAGTGGTCAACGGCTGTATGAAACGTGCTGGAAGCAATGATATCGACGCGAATGGTAGAGCACAGGGATCGGATTTCATGCTGCTTGAAATGAATGCGCAAGTACCAGCGGAATTCAACGCCTATTTTGCAGGTTGGGATGCTTCAGGAAGCACGGTGAACGCTGGAAAGTGCATTCACCACCCGGATGGGGACGTTAAGAAGATCAGCAGTTTCAGTACTCAGACGTACACGGCCGTTTGGGGTACAACCTTACCGGATACGCATTGGCGAGTGGCATGGACGGGTACTTCCAATGGCCACGGTGTTACGGAACCTGGGAGTTCGGGTGCAAGTTTGGTGAATACCTCGAAACGTGTGATCGGAACCCTGACCGGCGGATCCTCTTGTTGCACGTTATCCGCTTGCGGTTCCATGACCGGTCCGAACCAACCGGATTATTTCGGAAAGTTCTCTCAGCACTGGACAGGTAACCTGAACCCGGCGAATGAAAAATTGAAATTTTGGTTAGCACCGAACAGTACGGCGTTGACGCTCGATGGTGCGTATGATCCATGTTCATCGATCGGTATTGCAGAACTTTATCAGGATCTCGATCCACGTATCTTCCCGAATCCGGCAACGGATATTGCGACCATTACGTGGCGTACTGCGTTGAACGGGGTGGATCGTGTAGTGATCACGGATCTCACCGGACGCGTAGTTCTGAACGATGGGGCAGGGAACGGCACATCATTCAAGTTGAATGTAGAGAATTGGGTACCTGGGATCTATGTGGTGACATTGGAAAAGAACGGATTACGGGTTTCGTGTCGTAGGTTAGCCGTTCACTAACATTTGGAATAGAACGCGTCTCGCACCGCATGGACTATGCCACGGATCAAATTGATCACAGAGATAAAGGCTGGAAAACAATTGGTCTTCGATCTCTCAAGAAGCATCGATCTTCACCAAATATCCACTGTACACACGGATGAAAGCGCTATTGCTGGTAGAACCAGCGGTTTGATCGAAGAAGGTGAATTTGTGACCTGGAGAGCCCGCCATTTCGGTATCTATCAGACCATGACATCGCAGATCACGGAATTCCAGAACTCCTCACATTTCGTTGACGTTATGGTGAAGGGGATCTTTGCGAGCTTCTCACATGTGCATCGGTTCGAATCGAAATCGAACAAGCGAACATTGATGATCGATGTACTGGATTATCGGAGTCCGTTAGGGTTATTAGGTCAGATCGCGGACAGGTTGTTCGTTCGCAGCTACCTTAAACGTTTTTTGCTACGCCGGAACAGGACGATAAAGGAATATGCAGAGACCGACATGTGGAAAGCCGTATTACCATTGAAAAATATGGACTATCCGTGGGTGACCAATGACATGGCACCTCGCAAGGGAGAGACCAGCCCATCTTCCAAGGCCGACCGAAAATAGAGCGATCGCTACTGCTCACCACCTGACCTTACGACCTCGATCCATTGGCCTTGGCTCCGACCATTTACGGTGTGATCATACATCGCTTCACAATGGGCGCCAGCTAAATAGTACCGTCCGGTGTATGCTGCATTCATCATCAACCGATAGGTCAAGGATCGTCCTTTGTACAGATCGAAGTAGGTCATAACGCGATCATCCCGGATATCCTGATAGGTGAAATAGTCGCTGGCCGTAGCATTCTCGGTGCCTTCCATTCGCGAATTCCTGATCTCCCAACCACCGGGGAATACTTGCGTAAGCGCCAACTGATGGTAGGGTCCAAGTATGCCGGGATGTGACACCGTTACCACTGCGATGAAATCGGTACCTTGTTCAATGCGTTTCGGATCGATCGGGTCGTGGTTCAGGTTCTCATAGGATACGGTCATGTTAAGACCATTCCTTGTAGCGCGTTCTTCCCCAGCCAATGGCGTGCCCGTGCGCACCACCCGGACGTAAAGCAGGTTCTTGCCGGTGTTGTTCAGCGTTACGGATGATCTTCCGTCAGGTGTTGAAAGGTCCGTTCTGCTGATCGCTTTTTCGGAGAATTTATCCTGCGCCTTTCCATTCAACGTTATGGAGTAACTCAGCCCTTTGCCGAGTTGGCTCTTTTCTGCAAGACGCGCTACTGCCATAAGTCCGAAGCAGGTGCTTTGTGTGCTGTACCAACTTTCTGCACTCAGTCGTTTGCTTATTCGTTGCACAACAGCAGCTGCCCTTGCTGTTTCTCCCATACCGAGCAATGCTTCGGCGATCAACGCTTCATCGCGCAGGTCACTGCCGTATGTCCAATACATTTCAGTGTACTGTGGCACATTTGTTTCGAGATCCTTTACCAACGCTTTCGCTGCATCAACTTGACCAATTCGTGCATAGGCCGCTGCAAGCATCCATTTGGTCCGAAGGTCCAGGTTGTTCTGGTCCCGCAATCGGTTCATGGCAGCGATCTCATTGCTCTTCGCCAGCGCCAGAACATACAAACGATAAGCTTGCGTGAATTGTGTTTGTTGTCGGGTCCAATCTTGCGAAATGGCATTGTTCCAGTCGCGTGCTGCCTTTCGTTGGAATGCGAGCCAATTTGCTTTCAGGTTTCCCGGAATTGCGTAACCCAGACGATCGGCTTCGATCAGGAAATGACCCGCGTAGATCGACGTCCATGTATCGTAATGGTCGCCACCCGGCCAATAGTTGAATGATCCATCATTGCGCTGGAATTGCGTCATTTTGCGTAATCCTCCTTCTACGTTCGCACGTAACTGTTGAACGAAACGATCGGGCAGTTCCATCACATTGCCGATATATAATTGCGGAAATGCTTTGGAGGTGGTCTGTTCCAAACAACCATGGGGGTACTCGATCAAGTATTTCAATCGGCGGGTCATGTCTACCGGCGGTATGGTGCTCACTTCCAGGTACGCACTGTTGGTTCCATTTACACCGAGCGGTTGCGGTGTATGTGTCCATGTCTTACCTGGTTCCAGTGCCGTTTCAGTAACATCGGTAACAGGAAGATTGGGTTGTCGAACCTGTAGCTCGATCTTTTCATAGGCTGTTTCGCCCGCACCAGCCACAGAAACTTTCATTTTGGCAACACCGATACCCTCCTTCACGCGCACTTTGAAGGTCACTACTTGGTCTCCCGTTGTTTGGAAAGTAATGTTCTTTTCTGCTGGTCCTTCGGGGATGAGCATGTCGTTCGGTTCCAGTTTCACCGATACGTTCTTCACCTTTGCGTCCATTGCGAAAACAGTTACCGGCAGATCGACCAATTCACCCGGGGAAAGCACGCGTGGCATGGTTGCCAATACCATCAATGGCTTGCGCACGGGCACTGTTTTTTCCGCGTTACCGTACGCTTTTTCGCCGTCGGTTGCCACCACCATGACACGGACCGAGCCGACGTAATTGCTGATCGTGAAACTGTGTTTTGCTTTCTTCCCATGTTCGATCGAGAAGGGCCCTACATAACGCACTACGGGTTTGAAACGGTTTGCACGGGCACCTTCTGCTGGTCCGGCATCATCGCTGCCACCCATCGCAAGTATGCGTTGCAATTGCCTTCCGAAAGCACCGATCACTTGGTCGTATAGATCGAAGGTCCGCACGCCAAGTGCTTCCCGAGCGTAGAAATGGTTCCATGGGTCCGGGGTTTTGAAGCGCGTAAGGTCCAATAGGCCTTCGTCAACAATGGCGAGTGTGTAGGTCAATCCGTTGCCGTTCTTTTCGCTCACTTCAATATCAAAAGGCACATCAGTCCGTACTTCACTGGCCATGGTGATCACCGGGTCCAAATGCGTATTGGCATCTTCAACGAGGATCGGTATCACACCATACAATCTGATCGGAAGGTCATTCAGTGTTTTTTCGTGTGGTTGGATAAGCGTCACATGGGCGTAGACATTCGGTGCCATGTCGGCAGTTACGTGGAATGTGTATTTGGTTTCTTTCTCTTTCAATTGGACCCATTCCGCATCGATCACGCGCGATCCTGTTTCCAAGCTGATCAACGCGCGTCCGGTGCCTGCTGAAGGGATCGTTAGGGTAGCCTGTTCACCTACGTTGTATTTCGCTTTATCGGCATTGAAGCTCAGCATTGCTGCCTGCTCAGGATCTTCTCTACGCGAACGGCCTTCCCAACCGGGCCAATCCATGTACACTTGCAATGCACTGGCGTGTCCGCTTGCAGGATCGGTAATGCGCACCGCGAAGCGTCCCCATTCCGGCCTATCGATCCGGAATTTCAATTTGGTTCTGCCTTTACTATCCGTGGTAAGCATCTCCTCTTTTCGAAGTTCCACACTTGGTGAACTGATGTAGTTGGTGTTCCCATCAATATCGCCATCCCACCACCAGTTGTAGTTCAACTTGTAGATCTGGGCTTTGAGTTGATGGCCGGTCAGCACCTTTCCGTCCGCATCGATGGAGACCACATTAATGGCATAGGTGGTATCCGTGTGCATGGTGCCCCACGCGGAGTTTAGCTCTGGAGGTTGTATGCCCACATAACTGGTATAAGGGTAGTAGGGGAAGGTTTGGCGGTCCATGCTGGCATCACCACCCGCCTCGAATACCCGTGTAACAATGTTGGTATTGATCATTGCCGGAGCACTCTTTCCGGTCTCCATGTTCAACGTGAACGCCGTTTCACCTGCTGCATTCAACTTGCCATCGTATGCTACTTGTTCTTCATCCGGCACCCAGGTCTTCAGATCATTGAAATCAAATTTTTCATAGCCTTTGAAATTGGGATATCCGCGTGACATAGTAACAGTGACGCGTGTCTTCAGATCACGCGCAGGCGCTCCGTGCAGCCAATGCGACTTCAACTTGATCTCGTTCCCGGCACCTGCATTTATCCTATCCCCTGGAACATTCAACAACACTTTCAAGCGGTTCGGTTTCACTGTTTCTATGCGGATCGTATTGTGGAATGAGGTGCCTCCAACGGTTACGGTCGCGTGCCAGAACCCGGTGGGGGCCTCTATTGCCGTAGCACAACGGAATGCATACATGCCATTGGTACTGGTTGTACGAACATGTTTCTGATCAAGCCTTCCACGTGGGTCCGTAAGTTCAAGAACGACGGGATGGTCCTTCGGTAATTTATGCAGTGCGTCCTGAAGAATGAATCCGAGGTAAAGCGAATCGCCTGGGCGCCATACACCGCGTTCGCCGTATAGCATCCCTTTGATTCCACGTTCGATCGATGCCCCTTCAACACTGAATTCACTCACGCTCAATGACGATCCGTCATCCAGTTTCAAGTAGCCGCGTTGGGTGCCTTTGCTGGCCACTAACAGGAACGGTTTGTGTTTACTTGGAGGTAGTGTGGCAAGACCTTCGCGATCAGTGACCACTTGGGCCATGCTCTTGCGTTGCATGTCCAGCACATCGAGCTTTACACCGCTTAACGGGGCTGTAGTGCGAATGTCACTTACAGCGATCAGCATCGATCCATCGTTGCCCACTTTGGCTATCAGGCCTAGGTCCGAGGCGATCAAATTTCTGCTGACGGATCTACGATTCACAAAGTAGGATGGCGTGCACGGGTCTTCACGCTCCGTGTAATTATAATCCTCGTAATAATAATCGTCGTAGTAATAATAGTCGTTCACTTGGTCGTATGCGGCTTGTTCCTGTTCCCAACTTTGTTCGCGATCAGGGCTGTCATCATCCGTATTGACGCCCTCGCAGGGATACACGGAATGCTTTCTGCTGAAGGATAGATCAACCCGATAGATCGCTCCCGGTTCAGCCTTGAAGTACTGTTCCAGATCGAGGTAGAATTTGTTCCAACGGCCTAGATCAGGTGCGTCCGTTGTCTTCAGTGCAACGGTCTTCCGTGCTATCAAACGACCAACACGCGCCAGTTCACGCTCGCCATCCAATGCATTTACTTGCAGGAATTGCGAGACATTGCTTTCATAGATCCGGACCACGCGTACATCCACAGCACTCAGGTTAACGGCTTCGAACGGCATTACCATTCCTTCTCCTGATGGCAAGTTCACACCTTTGCCCACCATTCGCACAGCAGGCTTCAGTTCTTCGAACGTTAGCTCAACCGTTACATCCTTACCCAATTCTTTTCCATTCACGTTCTTCACCGACCTGCTTACATAGCCTTGTTGTT